>JBJMNM010000760.1:0-15078 GCA_045804305.1 Gemmatimonadaceae bacterium
GACGCCATCGCGCCGATCGTGAGCTACGAGTCCATAAACCACGATGTCGTGTTCCGCGCGTCTCGCTATGGAAAGGAGACGATGCCTGGCCTGAGCGAAGCCGAAGGCGACGGCGCGTACCTCAACTGTCCGATGACCCGCGAGCAGTACGAGGCGTTCCTCGACGCGCTCACGAGCGCCGACGAGGCGACGGCGCACGAGTTCGACGCCGTGCCCTACTTCGAGGGGTGCATGCCCGCCGAGGAGATGGCGCGCCGCGGCAGGGAGACGCTGCGGTTCGGGCCGATGAAGCCGGTGGGACTCAGCGATCCACGCACGGGCCGCGAGGCGCACGCCGTCGTGCAGCTCCGCATGGAGGACCGCGGCGGCCGCATGTGGAATCTCGTCGGCTTCCAGACGCGTCTGCGATATCCCGAGCAGCAGCGCGTGTTCCGCATGATTCCCGGTCTCGAGAACGCCGAGTTTCTGCGCTTCGGCTCGATTCACCGGAACTCGTACGTCAACGCGCCCGCGTCGCTCGCGCCGCACCTCGCGCTGCGCGACGATCCCAACGTCTTGTTCGCCGGCCAGCTCACCGGGGTGGAGGGCTATACCGAGAGCACCGCCACCGGCCTGCTCGCCGGCCTCAACCTGTCGCGCCTCCTCACGGGCGAGGCAGCGAGCCTGCCGCCCGCGACCACGATGCTCGGCGCCCTGTACCGCTATCTTCGCGAGGCCGATCCGCGCCACTTCCAACCGATGAACGCCAACTTCGGTCTGGTGGATGACCTCGGTGTTCGCGTGAAGGACAAGCGCGCCAGGAAGGAGAAGCTCGCCGAGCGGGCGCTGGCGGACATGGCGGCGTGGCGCGACTCCGTGATCGCGCCGGCGCCGGCAGGGACATGAGCGAGGCGTCGTCCGGGACGAGCGGCGCGGTGTCTCCGCCGGACGTGCGGGAATATCTTCGGCACCTGAGCAAGGAGCGCGACGTCTCGCCGAACACGGTGAAGGCGTACGACCGCGACCTGCACGAGTTCGTCGCGTATCTCGGCAGCTACTACGGCACGGATGGGTGGAGCTGGGAGGGTGTGGACCGGCTCGCGATGCGGGGCTTCCTTGCCCATCTGCAGCGCCGCGGCGTGGGCAAGCGCACGATGGCGCGCACGCTGTCCGGCGTGCGGAGCTTCTATCGGTGGATGCACCGCAACGAGCTGGTGGAGTCCAATCCGGCGCGCTCCGTGGGAGCGCCGCGACAGGACAAGCATCTCCCCGGCTATCTCGATCGCGCGCAGATCGACCTGCTGTTCCAGATGGCCGAGGCGCGCGCCATGGAGGGCGGCTTCGTCGACGTCCGCAACCTGGCCATCCTGGAGCTGTTCTACTCCACCGGCATGCGTCTGTCGGAGCTCCAGGGGCTGAGCCGCGGCGATCTGGATCTGGTGAGCCAGCAGGTGAAGGTACGCGGCAAGGGAAGGAAGGAGCGGATCATTCCTGTCGGCGACCATGCAAGCCTGGCGTTGCGAAATTACGAGGCGAAGCGCGACGATCTCCTGCGCAACATCGGCGCGCGAGGCGAGCGCTCGGCCTACTTCCTCTCGCGCGCCGGCAAGCGCATCGGGGTGCGCATGGTGCAGAAGGTCGTGTCCGCTTTCCTGGAGCAGATCGACGAGAGCGCCGGCCTCACCGTCCACTCGCTGCGCCACACCTTCGCCACCCACCTGCTCGACGCCGGCGCCGACCTCCGGGCCGTGCAGGAGCTGCTAGGCCACGCGTCGATCTCCACGACGCAGATCTACACGCATACCAGCGTGGAGCGCCTCAAGCAGGTCTACCAGAAAGCGCACCCCCGGGCATGAAGATCGCTTGAGGACGGCTCCAGCCCCCTGTGGAGAGTCCCGGTGCGCGTCGAAGTCATTCCGCTGATCCTCGGTAGCCTCGTCGCCCTCGTTGGCCTCGGCCTGCTGGCCGACGCCTGGATGCCGGAGGACATGACCGGCTTCCGCGAGCGCCGCCGCACGGCCCGCATCGAGCGCAGCCTGGGCGGGGAGGCGGCGATCGGGCTCGGCATGCTCTGCATGGCGGCGGCGCTCATTGGCCGCGACACCTGGGACTACGTCACGGTGGCGATCATCGCCGGCTCCGTGCTGCTCGTGATCGGAAGCTGGATGAACCGCCGGTATCTGCGCGATCGCGTGGTGAACCGAGGTGCGCTGCGCCGGGGCGAGGGTCGCCGTTCGGCGCGCTACGAGAAGGATGCTCCGCCACCGGGACGGCCGCGCATCCGCTAGCTTACGCGGTATGTCGGAGCTCCCACGCATTCGCGCCACCACCATTCTCGCCGTACGCCGCAACGGAACCGTCGCGCTCGGTGGCGACGGGCAGGTGACGGTTGGCGAGACGATCATGAAGTCCAAGGCGAACAAGGTGCGCGCCCTGGGCAACGGCAAGCTGCTCGCGGGCTTCGCCGGCTCGGCCGCCGACGCCCTCACGCTGTTCGAGAAATTCGAGGAGAAGCTCGTCCGCTATCCCGGCAACCTCCCGCGCGCCGCGGTCGAGCTGGCCAAGGACTGGCGGAGCGATCGCGTGCTCCGGCGTCTCGAGGCGCTGCTCGTGGTGGCCGACGCCAAGCACGGCTTCGTCATCTCCGGGACCGGCGAGCTGATCGAGCCGGACGATGGCATCCTCGCCATCGGGTCGGGCGGGTCATACGCCCTGGCTGCGGCGCGCGCGCTGGCCAACAACACCGACCTCAGCCCGGCCGAGATCGTGAGACAGAGCCTCACCATTGCGGGCGAGATCTGCGTCTACACGAACACGAACATCACCGTGCTCGAGGCCACGCAGGGCTGATCCCTGCACTCATGCCGACCACTCGCACCCAACAGGCTCTCGCGCGCCTCGCGGACCTGACGCCGCGACAGATCGTCGCGGAGCTGGACCGCTACATCGTGGGCCAGGCCGACGCCAAGAAGGCGGTGGCCATCGCCCTGCGAAATAGATGGCGCCGACAGCAGGCGCCGGACGCGATCCGCAACGAGATCTCGCCCAACAACATCATCCTCATCGGCCCGACCGGCGTGGGGAAGACGGAGATCGCCCGCCGCCTCGCCAAGCTGGCCGGCGCGCCATTCATCAAGGTGGAGGCCTCGAAGTTCACCGAGGTCGGCTACGTGGGGCGCGACGTGGAAGGGATGATCCGCGACCTCGTGGACAGCGCGGTGGAGATGGTGCGGCAGGAGCGCGAGAGCGAGGTCGAGGATCTGGCGAACGAACGCGTGGACGAGCGGCTGCTGGATCTGCTGCTCCCCGCGCCAGGCGCCGCGGCCGATGGAAAGCCGGGGCGCGAAGCGGTCGTTGGGGCAGACGCGAAGCAGGCGTCCGGCGCGGACGAGCAGCGCGATGCGCCGCACCTGTTCGTCGTCTCGGCGACCGGCGACGTGAAGCAGGAGAAGGGCTCGGACGCGACGAACGATCGGTATCAGCGCACGCGCGAGAAGCTCAAGCAGCTCCTGCTCGACGGGCAGCTCGACCAGCGAGAGGTGGAGATCGAGGTCGCGCCCGCGGCCGGCCCGATGTTCGACATGTTCGCGTCGCAGGGCGCGCCGGAGAGCATGGAGAACTTCACCGAGATGCTGCGCGAGATGATGCCGCAGCGAAAGAAGAAGCGGACGGTGAAGGTGTCGGAGGCGCGCCGGATCCTGCTCGAGCAGGAGTTCGAGAAGCTCGTCGACATGGAAGACGTCACCAGCGATGCCCTCGAGCGCGTGGAATCGCTCGGCATCGTGTTCCTCGACGAGATCGACAAGATCGCCGGCGAGAAGAGCCAGATGGGCGGGCCGGATGTGTCACGCGAAGGCGTGCAACGGGATCTGCTGCCGATCGTCGAGGGCTCCAACGTGCAGACGAAGTACGGGATGGTGAAGACCGATCACATCCTGTTCGTCGCCGCGGGCGCATTTCACGTCAGCAAGCCGTCGGATCTGATCCCCGAGCTCCAGGGCCGATTTCCCATTCGTGTGGAGCTGAAGCCGCTCACGGAAGAGGATTTTATCCGCATCATGACGGAGCCGGAGAATGCGCTCACCAAGCAGTACGCGGCGCTCGTGGCGGCGGATGGCGCGCAACTGGAGTTCACCACCGATGGCATCGCGGAGATCGCCCGGATCGCGGCGACGGTGAACTCGCGCATGGAGAACATCGGCGCGCGCCGCCTGCACACGGTGATGACGACGCAGCTCGAGGACAGCCTGTTCGACCTGCCCGACGCGAGCGTGAAGCGGATCGTCGTGAACGCCGAAGCCGTTCGCGAGAAGCTCAAGGCGATCGTCGAGGACGAGGACCTGCGGAAGTACATCCTCTAGGCAGGGAGACCTTCGTCGGCCTCCCTGCCTAGAGGTCACGGCTCACGCACCGACGGCGGCGCGCTTGCCGAGCTGGAGCCTGGTCGTGAGTGGCGTTCGGGACACCTGGGACTGACCCCGGATCACGGTGAGCGCCGGCGCGGACGTCTGCGCCTGAAGCAGCGCCACCTGTTGGCGATTCCGCTCCGCCACCTGAGCCGCCGCGGCGGCGACCGCCCCGCGACGCGCGGCCATCCGTGCGACGGCCTCCTTCAGATGACTGTGATCCTGATCGCGCCCATCGTCAGCCATCTGGACCGGGCCGTCTGCCACGTTTACCGTGGCCGGCCGACGACGAGACGCGAGCAGGAACAGAGCGACGCTCGCGGCGAGGGCGAACAGGAGGCTCACGGCGAGCCGCAGCTTCATGGCGGCAACCGACGAGGATGCCACGGCCCGCCGATCGGCGGCCATTCCCGTGTCGAGGCGCTCCTTCAGGATGCCCTTCGCCAGCCTGGCCAGCTCGGCGCTCGAGAGGTCGGCCTCGTCGCTCATCGAGACGCCCTCGGCAACGCGCCGAGCGGACACGAAGTAATCGACGAACGAGGCATCGTACGAGCGCATCTCGGACCGCTTGGCCTCGCTGTACCGGCGCGATCCGGCCACGGCGTGGAAGCGCTGGGCGAGGTCATCCGCCCGGGCGAAGTCGGCGCCGCGGAGCGCGGCACCGGTAACGGCCGCCATGGCGTCCAGCGTCTGCGCGTCGCGCAGAGCGGGCAGGTGCTCGTCCGCCACGGAGCGAAGCTGGAGCCCCGCAAGCGTGGCGGCCGCCAGGGCGACGAATATGACCAGCAGGAGGGGCAGGGCAGCATTGCGGAACAGGCTGGACCCGCCGGCGTCTCCCGATATACGGCTTCCGGTAACCGGACTACGGAGGTTGTGCGACATGGTTGGATTCCTCGCCGCCCCGGCGTCGGGACGGGCAGAGTGGGTACCACACCGAGCTCGACAACACTCGGCCCTGCATCGACGCAGATAATCTGTCCGCGTAGAGAAACTGTGTCAAATTACAATACAGTCATTAGCAAAGTGCAATGATAGCAGGCATTTAGACGGATAATTGCGGGAATTTCATCAATCGAAATGCTCCCGGAGCCCCATTCAAAGGTTTCCGGGATCCCGACTTCTCGACCCGGGCCACCGCCGCTAGCTTGAGCGCCTTCCCGCCCCCGCACCCCGCTCGACATGCCGTCCAACGCCGCCGCGCCTCATCGCGACTTTCTCGCGATCCCGGATTTCACCGCGCCCGAGCTCAGGGCGCTGTTCGAGCTCGCCGAGCGGATGCGGAGGGGCGAGTACACCAGGAAGCCGCTGGCCGGGCAGACGCTGGCGATGATCTTCATGAAGGCGAGCACGCGCACGCGCGTCTCGTTCGAGGTCGGCGCGTACCAGCTCGGTGGGCATGCGCTCTTTCTGTCCCCGCGCGACGTGCAGCTCGGCCGCGGCGAGCCGATCGCGGATACGGCGCGCGTGCTGTCGCGCTACGTGAACGGGATCATGATCCGCACCTTCGCGCACGAGGAGGTGGAGGAGCTTGCGCGCTACGCGGACGTGCCCGTGATCAACGGCCTGACGGATCTTCTTCATCCCTGCCAGATCCTCGCCGACCTGTTGACGGTGCGGCAGCACCTCGGCACGTGGGAAGGGAAGAAGGTCTGCTGGATCGGCGACGGCAACAACATGGCGAACTCCTGGATCAACGCCGCGTATCGGCTGGGATTCGATCTCACGCTGGCGTGTCCCGAGGGCTACGAGCCGGCGCGCCATCTGCTCGCGCGCGCGCGGGAGACGGCGAACGTGACGCTCACGCGCGATCCCGTAGAGGCGATCGCCGGCGCGCACGTCGTGAACACGGACGTGTGGGCGAGCATGGGGCAGGAGGACGAGCAGCGGCAGCGCGAGAAGGACTTCGCGGGCTATGCGGTGGACGGCGCGATGATGAAGCGTGCGGCGAAGGACGCGATCTTTCTGCACTGTCTGCCGGCGCATCGTGGTGAGGAAGTGACAGCCGACGTGATCGACGGTCCGCAGAGCAGGGTGTGGGACGAAGCGGAGAATCGGCTCCATGTGCAGAAGGCGATCATGGCGGTGTTGATGGGGGGGGAGCCGATGGAATAGGCTGGTTGCGCGTAACGACAGACGCGCGGGGGGCCGATAATGAGTGGCATGACCTCGTCCACCTTGTTTCATGAGGGGCGGCGTTGGGCCACTGCCGCGGCGCTCGTCGTAACGGCCGGCCAGGCGGCCTCCGCCCAGGTCAGCCGGCCGACGGCGATGAGAGATACCGTGGCGGCGTACGCCGGATCGTGGCGCGAGGAGCTGCCCACGATGCTCGCGCACGTTGGCTCCGTGCTCGACTCGGGATTCGCTGCATCCGAGCGGGACCTCGTGCTGCGGCAGATGCGCGCCATCCAGCCGCAGGCGGGCGCGGGCATCAACGAGCGGTATCCAGGCAAGGATCACCAGTTCCTCGTACGATTCCGTGGTGGGCAGAGCGCCTTCAGCATGTACGCGTACTGGCCCGACACGGGCCATGTCGCGTTCCGAGTGAGGTCGCCGGACACCCTGCTCATCGCCGCGATCGATTCGTCGTTTCGCGCGGCGCGCGCGCCACTGCTCTCGCCGCCGAGCCGGGTGCGCGTCACGGTGAGAAACATGTACGAGCACGGACAGCTCAACCTGGGCTTGACGACCGACGAGGCAAAGCATTGCCCACGCTTCGGCCTCGAGACGCACGGCGAAGCGCGCGGCGACACGTTGGCGATTCACGTCGACGGCGCGGCGCCGAGGAACAGCTGCCCCCGGCACGGGGAATGGCCGCCGCGGATGTCGTACTGGCTACCCGTCACTCCCGGCGTGTATCACCTGGAGATCGACTACGGGGCCGACACCAATCTGTTCAGCATGCGCGTCACCGATACATCAGTCGCGCTGTCCACGATTCGCTCGTCGTTCGCGACGGCCGACGAGCGGCCGCGAGTGAACGTGCCGAAGGGGAGCTTCGCCCTCAAGTGCCTGCGAGACGTTCCCACGCGCGGTGCCGGCTGCGACGAGCTGCAATCGTGGGCCGCACGCCGTCCGGGTCTTCGGCGCATCGCGGTCGATACGGATGCCGGCGGGCCGTGGCCCGATAGCGAGTTCGCGTATCGCTATGCCGACGAAAGAGTGCTCGCGGGCACTCTCTCCTGCATCCAAGCCGCCAAGTGGGCATTCAAGCGTGATGCCAGGGTCGAGCTCTGGATCCGGTCGCCATGGGGTCCATTCCTGAGCCGTGGCGCGATCATGACTGCCGAAAATGAAGTACGGAGCGACTCGGCATGTGCACTGCCTGCTTCGATCGTCGGTCCCCAACGCCCCGCCTCGCCCGATTGCCCCGTGCCGGCCATGGGCACGCGCAACCTCGTCGTGGAGCTATTCCTTCGCCAGCAAGGCACCCAGCAATGGCTCCGCGAGCATGGAGTGCCGATGCCGACCGCGGAGAATCTGGAGCCGCTGTCCGGGCCCGGCGACGCGGCGCGCTGTCGTCACATCGACTCGACCAGCTCACGGCATCCCGTGCCCGTGTTCCGGGCGGGGCATTACTTCGTCGCCACGAACATCGGGACGCGACCCGTCGGCAGTCTGGATGAGCTTCGACTGTATCTCGTCTGGGTGCTCGACAGCGCGAATAACGTGGTGCATGTGCCGACCTATTCGACAGGCGGCGACATGCCGCGGGATCTGCGCGTCACGTCCACGCGAGATGGGGTCGTGATACTGCAGTGGACGAGACCGATGTCATGGCCGAGCCGCTACGAGCTGCAGCGGGCCACCGAGACCGGTGAGTTCGTGTCCATCGGTGCTCCAATTGCGCCGACCGCGGTCGCAGCTGGTGACCGCACGGCTGATCGCGGCACCGCGTACCGCTACCGTCTGCGAGCGCCGCTCGTCCTCGATCAATTCGAGTACTCGAACGAGGTGCGCGTGACGATCCCGACGTGGCCTCCGGAGCCGTACGTTCGCCCCGCGCTGCATGGCAGGGTGCTCGACAGCCTGACCGGCAAGCCCGTGCCAGGTCTGTTGGTGGGCATCCGAGGTGCGCGGGAGACCAGGACCGACTCGCTCGGTCGCTACCTGCTCGCCGGACTGCCTCCGGGCACTCACGACCTCTCGTTCCAATGCCCGTCGACTCGCGTGTGGTGGGGACGTCGCTCCGTCAGGACGCGGCGCATCGAGGCGGGGGCGGCAACCGACAGCGTCGCGGACTTCCTCGTTCGCTTTCGCACCTGTGATGAGCCGCCGCTGCGCAGCTGGACCGGCGAGTTCCGCGGGCATTACTCCGGCGGCTTCGAGACGAGCAGCTTCACGCCATGTAAGCCGTTCCAGAGCTTCGCCGGCACGGCGTACGAGGAACTCGGTGGAGGATCGGCTTGGGTTACCTTCAGCAAGGCGGCGAACCGTCAGGTGGAGAGCAAGTGGCCAGCCAGTGATGCGCCGGATCAGGAATCCTCTTCGATCTACGTCCGATGGAGGGGCACTGTGACCGGGCCGGGTGGCTACGGACACATGAGCGTCGCCATGTACGACCTGCGTGTGACGGAAGTGGTGGAGATGCGCCGTTCCTTTCCATCCGACTGCCGGCCATAGCGAATCCAACTTCCGATCTCGGCCCACATATGCAAAGACTACTGAAGGTGGCTTCGCTGCTGCTCGCGACCGCTACCATTCCCGCCGCCGCCCAGGTCACGCGCATCGCCTCGGCTCGAGGCGAAGGGTCGCTCTCATACCTCAACCACTTTACGCGCGCGTCCGAGCTCGGCGAGCTGGAAAAGCGCCCGATGGGCGCTGACGACATCGAGGCTCGGGCATGGATCACGCAGTGGATGCCGCAGGGAGTCGCGCTGCGCCGAGAGAATGGGCAGTGGCGCGCCTGGTACATGCGCGGCGTGAGTTGCGGCGTCACGCTTCCGACCGCTGTGTACGACACCGTGTCCGCCGCCACCCGCGAGCGATACCTCGCGGAGGCGCGGCCGAACTGCGGCAAGCCTCCGAAGGCAGAACCCACGCGCGTCGGCAATTACGCCTACCTCGGATTCGATACGCTCCTCGTGACGGAGCTGTCCAACGCAGTGGCGATCGAGCACGCCTGGCGTACCGCCGTGGACAGCGGGCTGCTGATGCTCCCGCTAGAGGTGCCGGGGGACTACCCCACGATCGATGGCTCGCGATACGTGATCGAGGTCCGCCGTGGCAACGAGTACCGCGTGTCGACGATCAAGCACACCAATCCCCCGCGAGACGAGGCCCACCGGCGCGTGCAAGCGGTCTTCTCGGCGCTCGCGAGCGCGATCACGGAGGACGCGCAACTACGATAATACAGCAACCGATACTCGGCCTGATGACCACTCCCACGAGACCAGCGATGCTGACAGCCGGGCGAGCCGCTGCGGTGATGGGACGCACGTAAAGAGGGTGGCGCAGCAGCCGATATTCATCCTCATGACCTTCTCGTTCCCTCTTCCTCGCGGGCGCCGCTTGGCCATCGCCGCGGCGCTCGCCGCAACGGTCGGTTGGGAGGCGTCTGCCCAGGTCACGCGGGCGACGGCGATCAGGGACACGAGCGCGATGTACACCGGTCGTTGGCCCCGTGAGCTGCCGATGATGTTCGGGAGTATCGCGACGTTGCTCGATTCCGGATTCGCGGCGCCCGAGCGGGACTTCGTACTTCATGAGCTGCGCGACATCCGGCCACGGGAGCGGCCCACCCGCTACGGCCCCTTTCCCGCCCGGTCGTTCGCAATCCACGTGAAGTTCCGCGGACGTCCCAGCGTGCTCGCCATGCACGTTGTCTGGCCCGATACGAACCGGGTGTTGTTCCGGGTGCATTCGCCGAACACGCAGCTCATCGGCGCGATCGACTCGGTCTTCCGCGCCACGCGCGTGCCGTTGCTCTCTCCGCCGGCCCGCGTGCGGGTGGCAGTGGGCAATTCGTACGTGTCGGAAGGAGTCTTCCGGCAGATCCAGGTTGGATTGGCGACCGACGTCGCGAACCATTGTCCACTCTTCGGCCTGGAGACGCATGGCGAAGCGCGCGGCGATACGCTCGCGATCCACATCGACGGCGCGGCGCCCAGGAGTGGCTGCCTGGACCAGAACTGGCCACCACGGATGTCGTACTGGCTTCCCGTCACGCCGGGCGTGTATCACCTGGTGATCGACAACCGAGCCGACACCAACCGCTTCACCGTGCGCGTCACCGACACCACGATCGCCGTGTCCACGATCCGATCGTCCTTCGCGACGGTGGACGAGCGCCTCCGGTGGCGCGTCCCGAGGGGAAGCTTTGTCCTCACGTGCGGACAATACGATTCGCAGCATGCTGCGGTCTGCGGCGAGTTGCAGACGTGGGTCGCGAGCCGTCCGGGTCTTCAGCGCATCGCGTTCGACACGACTGACGTCAGCCCGGTGAGTAGTGGAGCGATGGCGTATCGCTACGCCGATGACCGCGTGCTCGCAAACACCCGCGCCTGCATCCACGCAACAAAGTCGGAGTTTCGGCGGAGCGCCTACGTGGAGCTCTATGCTCGGCCGCGATCCGGTCCCTGGATCGTGGACCGGGGCACCACCATGAACGCCGACAGTGAAGCGCCGGACGAGTCGGCGTGCACGCCGCCACCATCGATCGGCGCACCGCCGAGAACCTTCACGTTCGATGGCCGTCCCCTCAACTGCCCGACACCCACGCCGGAGCTACGTCGTGTCGTCGCCAGCGTATTGCAGCGAAGCGAGGGCACGCCGGAGTGGTTCCGCGGGCACGGCGGCGCCGTCCTGACCACGGAAGGGCTTCAGCCGCTTTCGCGGCCGGCAGAGGCGGCGCGTTGCCGCGCCGTCGACTCGGCGAGCTCGCGGCATCCCGTCTACCTGTTTCGCGCCGGTCGCTATTTCGTCGCGACCACGGCCGATGCTGTCCGGCCGGACATTCCCCTCGACGGCCCATTTCCGCTGTACCTCGCATGGGTGCTCGACAGCGCGAGCAACGTTGTCCACGTGCCCGGCTACTCCTCCCTCGACATGTTCTCGTCTTCGCGACGTGCGACGCCCGGGGAGAACCGTCCGGCCGCAGCGCAGCCGCGGCGGGATACGCTGCCGGCTCCGATGCAGTTCTCGCCGTTGGACGTACGTGTCTCGTCGACGCGAGGTGGCGACGTGGTCCTGCAGTGGACGAGACCACCCAGAGCGCCCATCGGACTCGCCCTCGAGCGAGCCGAGGGTGCCGGCGCGTTCACGTCCCTCGGTGTCGCCCTTCAGCCCACCGCGCTCGCGACGATGGATACGACGCCGCTTCCCGACAGGTCCTACCGGTATCGCCTGCGAGCAAGGCTTCCATTGGGCGACACCGCGTACTCGAACGAAGTGTCGGTCACCATGCCGCGGCAGCCGACGCCGCGGCTCGCATGGACGAAGCAGCTTTACCGGCGCCCCGCGCTGCACGGGAGAGTGTTCGACAGCCTGACTGGCGAACCGCTGCGAAATCTGCACATGAGCCTGAGGGAGGGTGGGCTCATCGCCAGGACCGACTCCCTCGGCCGGTACCTCTATTCCGATGCGCTACTCGGGACGCACGAGGTGCGGTTCACCTGTCCGACCAAGCGCACCCGGAGCGTGCGCATCGGCGCCACCCAGCGCATCGAGGTATCACCGCAGACCGACAGTGTGATCGACTTCTACGTTCATCTTCGCAACTGCGAGGAGCTGCCGCTGCGGACCTGGTCGGGCGAGTTCCGCGGTCACTACACGTACGGCTTCGAGACGAGCATGTTCGCGCCGTGCGTACCCTTCGAGAGCTTCGTGGGCACGGCACTCGAAGGGATCGATCGCGGCTTTGCCTGGGTCAACTTCAGTGAGGCGGCGGGCGCGCAGGCGGGCAGCATGTGGCCGCGCGACATGAAGCCTGCCCAGGAATACGGCCCGTTCTACGTCCGCTGGCGCGCGACGGTGGAGGGGCCAGCCACCTACGGACACATGGGTGTCTCCAACTATGCGATGAAAGTGACGGAGGTGTTCGAGGTGCGCCACGCCGCGCCGTCGGACTGCCAACAACAGGATGGCCGCACCCGCTAGATTCCGACCGCGTGCCCCGCTGCTGCTCACTTTCGCCATCACTCCGATGCTCAACGCCGGCGACCAGGCCCCCGACTTCACCCTCCCCACCGACACCGGCACGCCGCTCACCCTCTCCGCCTTCCGCGGCCGCCCCGTCGTCCTCTACTTCTATCCCAAGGACGACACCTCCGGCTGCACCACGGAGTCGTGCGAGTTCCGCGACCTCGTCCCCCGCTTCGAGCGGGTGAACGCGCAGATCCTCGGCATCAGTCCGGACGGCGTGAAATCCCACGCGAAGTTCCGCGACAAGTACCAGCTCAACTTCCCCCTGCTGGCCGACGAGGGCCACACGGTGGCGGACCAGTATGGCGTGTGGCAGCAGAAGTCGATGTACGGCCGGAAGTACTGGGGCAACGCGCGCACTACCTTCGTGATCGACGCCAAGGGCCGCATCGCCAAGGTGTTCGAGAAGGTGAAGGCCGCCGGACACGCGGCCGAGGTGGCCGAGGCGGTCGCGGCCCTGAAGTAGCGTTCGCCCGCCGGATGTGTGGAAAGGTCGCGGGCACATCTCCTGCGCCTATAAAGCGGACGCACGAGATGTCCAATCCCCACCCGGAGCGACCGATGGCCGACCGCACCTCCACCACCAAGAAGCTCGACGAGCTGTACGCGCTCATCGACGGGATCGAGATCGCGATGTTCACCACCCGCCGCGCCGATGGGCAGCTCGTCTCGCGCCCGATGGCCACGCAGGAGCGCGTGAGCGGCACCGATCTCTGGTTCGTGACGGACATCTCCTCGCACAAGCTCACGGAGCTCGAGCAGGATCCGCACGTCAACCTCGCGTACTACAACAACAGGTCGCGCGAGTGGGTCTCGGTGGCCGGCACCGCCCAGGTCACCCAGGACCGCAACCTGATCAAGGAGCTCTACAAGCCGGACTGGAAGGCCTGGTTCGCCGACGAGGGCGGCGCGATGGATGGCGGCCCCGACGATCCGCGCCTCGCGCTGGTCCTCGTGGAAGCCGAGTCGGTGGAGTACATGGTGTCCACCAAGCCGCGGCCGGTCGTCCTGTTCGAGCTGGCCAAGGGAATTCTTGGCGGCACCACGCCGAACGTGGGCGAGCAGCGCCGGCTCGACGAGCGCGAGCTGCGCACCAACGCCGCGCACGAAGCGCGCTAGGGTCGTCCCGAGCGCGACTGCACCTCCCCTCGCTTGTGTCTCATGCACCGCGGGGAGAGGTTTCCTCCGTGCGTTCCATCGTCGCATTCCAGGGTGAGACCGGCGCGTTCAGCGAAGTCGCCGCCGAGGAGCTCGTGCCGGGTCCGCGCACGCTCCTCCCATGCGTCACGTTCGACGCGGTCGTGCGCGCCGTGGTGAACGGCCACGCCGACTTCGGCGTGCTCCCGGTGCACAACGCGATCGCCGGCCCCGTGCACGCCGCGCAGGACGCGATGGCGCCCTTCGCGTCGATCGAGCAGGTCGGCGAGCACACGCTGGCGGTGCGCCTGGCTCTGCTCGGGCTGCGTGGCGCACGCGTGTCCATGATCGACGAAGTGCTGAGCCATCCCATGGCGCTCAAGCAGTGCACGCGGTTTCTCGCCGAACATCCGCACATCAAGGTCGTGGAGGCGCACGACACCGCGGGCGCGATCGTGCTGCTGCACGGGCGCACCTGGAGCGCGCGGCCGAACTTCGATCTTCATGCGCCGGGTCAGCGCGTCTCGCTCATGGACGCATTGGTCGCGCGCGGCTACGCCGTGTACGCGCTCGACGCCCGCGGGTACGGTGGCACGCCGCGCGACGGCACGGGGTGGCTCACGCCGGAGCGCGCCGAGCGGGACGTGAGCGCGGTGCTCGCGTGGGTGCGAGCCCGTGAGGGGGGCGAGCGGCGCGCGGCGCCCACGCTCCTGGGCTATTCGCGCGGCGCGCAGGTGGCGCTGCTCGTGGCGCAGCGCCATCCGACGCAGATCTCGGGTGTGGTGTTGTATGGATTTCCGCAGGACGTGACCAAGCCGTTCACCGCGCCGCCCGAGGCGGCCGAGCCGGCCCGCCGCCGCACCACGGCGTCCGGCGCAGCGGAGGACTTCATCACGCCGGACTCCACGCCCGCCGGCGTGCGCGACGCGTACGTGCGCGACGCGATCGCGCGCGATTCCATCCGCGTCGACTGGCGGCACGAGGAGCAGTTCGCCGCGCTGGATCCCGCCGCGCTCAAGACGCCCGTGCTGGCGATCAACGGCGAGCGCGATCCGTACGCGAACGCCGCCGCGCTGCCCACCTTCTTCGGCCGGCTGTCGGGCGTGGACCATTGGTGGATCGTGCTCGCGCACGCCGACCACGCGGCGCATCTGGAGCGTCAGCAGGCGTTCGTGAATGCCGTGGTGTCGTTCATGGAGCGGTAGTTGCCGCGCGCCGCGAGCAGAGCGAGTCCATGACAGGCGATTCGTGCCAGAAACACCCCTGTTTCGTGACACTTTACACATCGCTGCCGGCTGTGCCGGCTAGCTGTCCGGCGTTCCGCTGCGGCGACGAATGAGCACGAACCGCGTGGCGTTGTCCGGGTGGTCCTCGAGCCCCTCGGCGATCACGGTGAGCGCGTAGTGGCCGGCGGCCC
>JBJMNM010000761.1:0-4994 GCA_045804305.1 Gemmatimonadaceae bacterium
CATGGCCGACGCCATCCGCTCGACGAGCGATGGGACACGCTCCTCGCGTGCCGACACTTCCGCCGGCGTCATGCGAAGGCGCGACGCCACCTCCTCCACCACCGCGTTGTCGTACAGCTTCCAGCCCAAGGCACGCGCCACACGCTCGGCGACTTCGGAGCCCCCGGATCCGTATTGGCGGGAGACGGTGACGATGGGCATCAGTCCGTCGACTGGCCGAGGTTGCGCACCCGCACCTGCTCGACGACGTCGAAGCCAAGCGCGGCCCATGCGCCTTCCGCCTCGGCGCTTCCCGCCACGTTGTGCAGACGCATCTGATCCAGGCCGCGGACCCGCGCCCAACGCTCGGCCGCGCGGAGCAGCGCGCGGAGCACGCCGCGCCGGCGCGCCTCCGGCCGCACGTACACGGACGACACGTATGCGTATCGCGCGGGCTCGAGCAGCGGCGACCCGATCGACTCCACGCACCGGAGGACGCCGACCACCGCGCCGGAGCGTTCGGCGAGGAATATCGATTCCATCGTGGAGCGAAGCTGGTTGGCGAACAGCTCGCGCGCACGATCGCTCACGTCGGCCCGCAGACGACCGTAGATCGGGTGCCCCGGATGCTCGCGCAGCAGCGCGAGCCGCAGGGCCACCACCGACTCCAGATCCCGGGATGTCGCCTCGCGCACGAGGATGCGCTCTGCGCCGCCATGCATCGGCTTCGGTATCGCCGCCCCCGGGGACGCGGTCATGGCGTCAGGCGGACAATCCGCCGCCGAAGAAATCCTCGTTCGGCCGCCGCCGCCGCTTCTCCGGCTCGGCGCGGCCATACAGCCCGCCATCCGAGCGCGAGATCCGCTTGCGCGCGACCAACGCCTCGAGCACCAGCTCACACGCCGCCACGGTCAACGGCGCATCACCCTTCGGGGCGAGCCCCACGCGACGCACGAGGTCGACGAGGCTGGGCACCACGGAGAACGCGGAGGCCATCGCGTCGGCGCGCTCGTCGTCGCTCACCTGAAGCGCGCCGCCTTCGTCGAACCAGATCACGATGTCGTCCACGTTCACGCCGCCGGCCCGCTCGTCGAACGTCGCGTCGGCCGCGCGGCGGATCAGCTCACGCGCGATCGCATGGCCGCCCACCAGCTCACCCTCGTACTCCAGCTCGATCTTGCCGGTGATCGCCGGCTGCGCCGAGTACACGTCGGAGATGCGCGGCACCACTTCCTTTTCCTCGGTCACGATCGCGCGCCGTTCGGCGTTGGAGATCACGTTCTCCATCACGCTGATCGGCATGCGCTGCGACACGCCCGACCGTCGATCGATGCGCTTGTCGGTGCGCGCCTCGAACGCCACCCGCTCCACGACCTCGCTGATGAAGTCGGGAACGCGCACCGGCCGGCCGCCCCGCCTGGTCCACGCTTCCTGCTCGGTGATCTGCATTCCGAGCTGCACCGTCTCGGGATAGTGCGTGATGATCTCGCTCCCGATGCGGTCCTTGAGCGGCGTGATGATCTTGCCACGGGCTGTGTAGTCTTCGGGGTTCGCCGTGAAGCAGAGCTGCACGTCGAGCGGCAACCGCACGGGATAGCCCTTGATCTGCACGTCGCCCTCCTGCATCACGTTGAACAGGCCGACCTGCACCTTGCCGGCCAGGTCCGGCAGCTCATTCAACGCGAAGATGCCGCGGTTGGCCCGTGGCAGCATCCCGTAATGGATGGTCAACTCGTCCGAGAGCACGTGCCCGCCGCGCGCAGCGCGGATGGGGTCCAGATCGCCGATCATATCTGCAATCGTCACATCCGGTGTTGCGAGCTTCTCGACGTACCGGCTGTCGCGATCCACCCACGCGATCGGGGTGTCGTCGCCAGCCTGCTCGATGAGATTCTTCGCATAGCGGGAGATGGGAGCGAAGGGGTTGTCGTTCACCTCGCTCCCCGCCACGATCGGCATCGCGTCGTCCAGCAGGCCCACGAGCGCGCGCAGGATGCGCGACTTGGCCTGCCCGCGGAGCCCGAGCAGGATGAAATTGTGCCGCGACAGCAATGCGTTGACGATCTGGGGCATCACCGTCTCCTCGTAGCCGATCACGCCGGCGAAGAGCGGCCCGCCCGCGGCGAGCCGGGCGAGAAGGTTCTGGCGCATCTCGTCCTTGACGGAGCGACGGGCGCGATCAGGAGCGCCGAACGGCGTGCGCTTGAGCGCGCCGAATGTGTTCGGTAACGACGACAACAATGCCTCCGGGCGGTGGCTGCGAGTTCTCTCGGGAATCAGCGCGGCGGGAAGTGGCGACGCAAGGGTGCTGCACCCGGTACACGTCTGGGTGCGGAATGGCTTCGCCCATCGCATCCAGACAGCCGCCCCTGCTCCAACGGCTCGGTACGCTTTCTGCCCGGGCGGATGGCATGTCTCGCTACCTGGCAGTGGCTCGCTCGGTCACCATTGGCGTCGCCATGGCGGTCTGCGTGGCGTGCGGAGGCGGCTCGGATCCGGACAAGGAGCTCGCGACAGTGCGCTCCTGGACCGCCACGGCACACATGGCCGCTGAGGAACGCCGGGTCGGTGCCACGACGGCGACGTACACGAGCCAGTTGCGTGACCGCGCCCTCCAGGCGCTCGACGAGGAGCGCCAGCAGCTCGCCAAGGCGGCGCGCACGCCGGATGACCAGGCGCGGAGCCGGCCGGCCCTGGACTCGCTCGCCCAGGCGATCCGCACCCTCCAGGAGGCGGCCGGCCAGTGAAGAAATGGGGCGAGATCGCACTCGGCGTCATCACGAGCATCGGCGGGTTTCTGGAGGTCGGATCCATCGCGACCGCCGCGCAGGGTGGTGCCGAGTTCGGCTATCAGCTCGCGTGGGCCGTGCTGCTCGGCGTGGCGTCGCTGGCGCTCTTGATGGAGATGACCGGCCGTCTATCGGCCGTGAGCAAGCGCACCTATGTGGACCTGCTGCGCGCGCACTTCGGGGTTCGATTCTTCATGGCTCCCCTGCTCGTCACCCTGCTCGTCAGCTTCCTGGTGCTGGCCTCCGAGATCGGCGGGGTGTCGATCGCGCTGCAGATGGCAACGGGCATCTCGCTCCGATGGTGGGCGGTGCCGATCGCGCTGCTGGGCTGGTTCCTTCTCTGGCGCGGCACCTTCAGCATGGTGGAGCAGGGCACGGCGGCCCTGGGGCTCGTCGCGGTCGTATTCGCCATCGGCGCATGGAAGCTCCATCCGCAATGGGGTGCAGTGGGCGCCGCGCTGCTGCCGTCCGCTCCCTCGCACGATGCCGCGCGCTACTGGGCACTCGCCGTGAGCATTCTGGGAGCGTCGATCAGTCCATATCTGTACATATTCTATTCGTCCGGCGCGATCGAGGACCGGTGGACGATCGAGCACCTCGGCGTCAACCGCGTGACCGCGTGGCTGGGGGATTTCTTCGGCGGCGGACTGAACGTCGCCGTGCTCGTCGTGGCCGCGTTGGTGTTCGCGCCGAGGCATATCCACGTCGACGGCTACGAGCAGATCGGTCTCCTGCTCGCCTCGCCCCTCGGTCGCGCGGGCTTCGCGCTTCTCCTGGCCACGCTGTGCATCACCTGCTTTGGTGCCACCGTGGAGATCACGCTGGCCATCGCGTACATGCTCGCGCAGGGGTTCGGGTGGCCGTGGAGCGAGAACCTCCCGCCCCGCGACGACGCCCGCTTCAGCACGAGCTACACCGTCGCGATCGTGGCCGCGGCGATCCCGACCGTCCTTGGCGCGGATGTGCTCGCGCTCACCAACCTCTCCATGACGCTGACCGCGGCCAGCCTGCCGCTCACGGTCGTGCCCCTGCTCGTGCTCATGAACGACCACGACATCATGATGAAGCACACCAACGGCTGGCTCACGAACCTCGCGCTCGGCGTCGTCGCGCTCCTGTCGCTCGTGTTGTTCGTGGCCGCCCTTCCCCTGCAGATCATGGGAGGTGGCTGAGATGACTGGCCTTCATCTCGTCCACGACGTGCTCGATACGCAGCTGGTCGATCGAGAAAAGCGGAAGGTCGGACGCGTCGACGCGCTGATGCTCGAGCTCGAGCGCGGGCGTCCGCCACGTGTCTCCGCGATCTGCATCGGCGGTCCCGAGCGAGCGCGCCGGATTGGCCGGTGGGCGCTGCGGCTGTCCGGAGCACTGCGGTCCCTCGCGCGCATCGAGCGCGGAGGGGTCAGTCGTGTTCCGTTCGCTGCCGTTCGCTGCATCAGCGACACGATCGAGATCGACGTTGACGGCCGCGCTCTCGAGTCGGGGCGTCTCGAGGCGACGTTGAACCGGCACGTCATTGGCCGGATCCCGGGCGCAGCGGGACAGAAGCAATGAGCCGCCAGGAGATCCGGCTCAGCGACGTGATCGGCCGCGTGGTACGCGACATCGACGGCCGCTCGATCGGCCGCCTGGAGGAGATGCGAGCCGAGATCGAGCTGCACGACCGGGGGAACGACTACGTGGTGGTCGAGTTTCAGGTCGGCGCGTATGGCGCACTCGAGGCGCTGGCGGGCACGGGCTTCGCGCGGCAGGCTCTGCGCCGGATCGGCCCGATCGTGCGATACCAGCATCACCGGGTGCCATGGACGTTGATGGATCTGTCGGAGCCGTCGAGACCGCGGATCACGTGTCGGAAGAGCGAGCTGCCGAACACGGGCAACGCGAGTTGAGGACTGCCGCTCGGGCGTGTCCCATGCGCGGGTAGCGATAGCCGCTCGGGCTTGTCACGGGCCGGTCGCCAACAGCCGCTCGGGCCGGTCCCTCGAGACCGTTGGGAGGTTCGGATCAACAACGGATCAGCGGATCGCCTCCGTGCAATGCCAAGCCGCCGAGTGGCAGAGCCGAACAACTTTGGGGTGCGGGGCGAGTGCTCTGTGGCGAATCGATGGTGTCGCGGTGGCCGAGTTCTCGTTCACTTCTGTCCGGCTCACCGGGGCGAGCGTGGCGCTCCCCATTCTCTCCCGCACCGTCAAAGCATTTCTGGCCCGGTGCAGGGAGCGTGGACGC
>JBJMNM010000762.1:0-2915 GCA_045804305.1 Gemmatimonadaceae bacterium
GGCGCCGTTCCCGCGGCCCGCAGCGCGTCGAGCGCCACCAGCATGGCGAGGATCGGCGCCTTGTCGTCGCGCGCCCAGCGCGCGTTGAGGCGCCACTCCGGACCGGTCGTACCGTTCGCGGTCGGAAAGGGAGCGACGCGTCCCCCTCGCTCGAGGGGACCGTCGCGCACCGTGGGTTCCCACGGCGGAGTCGCCCACTTCGCCGCCTCCACCGGCTGTCCATCGTAGTGCGCGTACAGGACCACGGTGCGCGTCGCACCCGGCACTCGCAGCTCACCATAAACGGCGGGCGGTCCTCCCGTGGGCGACTCGAGCAGCCGCGTCGCGATCCCGCGCTTGGTGAGCATGGCCTGCACGGCGGCGGCATTGCGGCGGATGTTCGCGCTGTCGCTCGCGAGATTCGGGATGGCGAGCAGGTCGCCGAGCTCGCGGAGGATCTCCACCTCGTGCGCGCTCCGATAGGCGTCGATCGTGGCACGGAATGGCGTCTGGGCGCGGAGCGGCGCCACCGCCGCGATGGCGGCGGCAAGAAATGGACGAACGAGTGTGGCGCGCAATCGAGGACCGGGTTGGAGGGAATGCGCTCGCGGGACCCTACTTCCTTTGCTCAGTCATTTCGGCGCGCGTGCAGCACCGTGGCGATGCCGACGCCGAGCGCCGCGGCGCCCAGCATGGTGCGCAACGGGTGCAGCGCCGCCGAGGTGTAGAGGCTCGACTTCGCCACGTGCCCCTCGTAGCGGCCGTGAACCCGACTGTCGTTCGGTCGAGGCGCGTAGAGCGTGTCGTCGTCCTTCGGCGGCCGATTCGTCTTCGATCCGTCGAACGCGGTGCGCTCCTTCATCTTGTCGGCCAGCCCGGGCGCAGTCTTCTCCAGCGCCGTGAACATCTTCGCCGCGCCGCCCACGCGCAGGTTGCGATGCGGCGACTTGGCGCAGGCGAGGATCGCGTCGGCCACCAGCTCCGGCGCGTAGACCGGCGGCACGTGCGTTGGCTCCACGCCCAGGTAGTTCATGGCGTGCTCGGTATACGGCGTGTCGATCGCCGCCGGCTGGATGAGACTCACCGAGACCGGCGCCTTCTCATGCTGCAGCTCAATGCGGAGCGTGTCGCTGAACCCCTTCACGGCATGCTTGCTGGCGGCGTAGAAGCCCTGCAGCGGAAGAGCCGTCTCCGACAGCTCGCTGCCCACGTTGATCAGCGCGCCGCCCTGCTTCTTCAGATGCGGGAGCGCCGCCAGGCTGCCGTGCACCACGCCCCAGAAGTTGGTGCGGAAGAGCTGGTGCGCGTCGTCGAGCGGGACTTCCTCGATCAGCCCGTAGATCGACACGCCCGCATTGTTCACCCAGGTGTCGATGCGGCCGAACGCCGCGACGGCTTGTTGCGCGAGCCCTTCCATGGAGCCCTGATCCCCGACGTCGGCGACGACGGCGATCGCCTGTCCGCCTTCAGCCACGATGTCGTCGACGGCCCGCTGAATGTCGACGGCGTCTCGCGACGACAGCACGACGCGCGCGCCCTGCCTGGCGGCCTCTTGCGCGGTGGCGAGCCCGATGCCGCTGGACGCCCCCGTGATGACGATGACCTGTTCCGTGATCGGCTTGAGTCTGGTCATGATGCGTTCCCTCGATGTGAGCGTCCCCGACCGTAATGCAGGAATCGCCCGTCGAGCATGCATGCCCTGCGCCGAGGTCACCGTCACGGTTCATGGTTCACCGCGGATCGAACCGATACCCCTTCCCTCGGACGGTTCGGATGATCACTGACCGGCTCGCCGCGAGCTTGCGGCGCAGGTAGCCGATGTACACCTCCACCACGCTGCGCCGCGCGCCCAACGCAGCCTCGGCGTCGCCCCAGACGAAGTCGGCGAGGGTGATGGGCCCGACCGGACGCGGAGCGTTCCAGAACATGCAGTCGAGCATGGCGAACTCGCGGGGCGTCATCTGCACTTCCTGGCCGGCGCACCACACGCGGCGGGACTCGCGGTCGAACACGATGTCGCCCACGGCGATGCGGGTACCGGCGTTGATCGCGCGCGCCCGCCGCGTGATCGCGTGGAGACGTGCGCCGAGCACGGTTGAGCCGCGGACGATCGCGTCGTCGGCGCCGGCGTCGAGCAGGCCGGCGACGTCGGCATCGCTTGCGTTCATCACCACGATCCCGACCGTCGGCCACCGGTGGCGGAGGTAGCGCATCCACCGCGTCGCTTCGTCCGGCGAGGAGCCGTCCAGGATCACGACGTCGGGCCGATCCCATTGGGCAGCGGAGTCGGCCGGACTCGAGCGCCACTGCTGGCGGGAGATGGCCGTATGCTCATCGCGGAGGAGCGATTCGATGAACTGCGAGTCGTCGTCGTCCGCAATGATGACGACGCTCGCGGTCGGAGTACGATCTACATCCATGCGGTTGGTCCGGCGGCGGGTGGGGGCGCGCAGCGAACCTACCGCCCGATCGCCGTCCTGACAACCGGACCCGCGAGCGAGCTTACAGGCGGCTCACGGGGATCAGGGCCTCGAACCCTCCATAGCATGCGATGAAATGCGTCTCCCCGAGAACCTCTCGCAGCAGCACGCCCAGCGCCGCGCGTTCAGTGACGAGCTTGATGTGAGCGCGGCTTCCCTTCCTGCTGATATATGGGCGCCCCTCGGGGCATTCGAAGCAGCAGAGGGCCGTCTCGACGTCATCGCGTGCGCTCCACACGTCGAACGCGGTCGTCGGCTCACTCAGCGCCTCGTGCAGTGCCTGTTCGCTCGCCTCGGCGATCCTGTCCGGACATCGCACCGCAACCGTGCTCCAGTCGGCGAGAGGAAGTACCATCAGACGCTCCAGGAAGTGGGCGTACCGTATCCTCCCGTATCCGCTCGTATCGGTGTCGCTGAGCCCGCACATCTCGTCGTACATGGCGATTCCCTGGGGAA
>JBJMNM010000763.1:0-3082 GCA_045804305.1 Gemmatimonadaceae bacterium
CGGCGGCATGTCGCTGAACTCGAGCGTGCGATGCCGGCGGATCGCGGCCTTGTCTGCTGTCTCGTCCCAGATGGCGACGACCGGCTGCACCGAGCCGCCGAGCAGGCGTTGCAGCCCGGATGCCTCGCGCGACACGGTGACTCGTGTCTTGAAGTCGCCCTTCGGCACTCCGCACACGTCGTAATACACGTCCAGGTCGGAGCCCGTCCACCGTGGCTTCACGCGGTCCACGAGCACCGAGAAGCCTCCACCCCCCGTCGACTGCGCGCTGTCGCCATTCGGCGTCGTGGCAGTCGACATCGCGGGGCAGCGCGAGCGATGCATGATCGCGAAATGCAGGGCGTAGTACGTGCCGATCGATAGCACGACTGCCGCGATGGCCGCGAGAGCCACCTGGCGCCGGTGCCCACGAACGTAGGCCGTCATGCGCATCACGCGCGGCGCGGCGCGCTCCGCGAGCTGCGTGGCGGCCTGGCCCCCCGCGGCACCGGCCTCCGCGAGCGCGCTCGCGGCGCGAGTCCCGGCCTCGCTGGCTTGCACCGCCGCCGAGCGCAATCGCGGCGCGTTGCGCCGCATGAACGTTCGTCCCGCCGCCACACCGGCCGCGATGCCGGCTTCCACCTTCGGCATCTGCGCACGCAGCATGTCCACGCCCGTCGCCAGCGCCGCATCGAGCGCGGCCGACGACTTCGGGGGCTCGTCCACCGGAGGATACGGCGTGAGCGAAGGCACCGTGGGCTCCGAGGCGTCGTGCGTCCGCGCCGAGCTCCGTCGCGGCACGGTACCGCGGCCCTCGAGAGCGATCATCAGCTCGCGGGAGTTCTGAAACCGATCCTCCGGCGCCTTCTCCAGCAGTCGCTCGATCACCGCGTAGAGCTCGCGCTCCTCGGCCGTGCCGTTGGTGGCGAGGGGAGGGCGCGGCACCCGCGTCTGCACGTGGTCGAGCAGGATCGCGAACGCATCACCACTGTCGAACGGCGGATGACCCACCAGGCACTCGTACCCCACGATGCCGAGCGAATACAGGTCGCTGCGGCCATCCAGCTCTCTCGCCCGCGCCTGCTCCGGGCTCATGTAGCGCGGCGTCCCCACCGACGTTCCCGTGGCGGTGAGCCGCGATTCGGTGGCCGAGCGCGCGATGCCGAAGTCTGTCACCGTGCTCCGACCATCGGCGTCGAGCATGATGTTGTCGGGCTTGATGTCCCGGTGCACCACGCCGCGCAGGTGCGCGTGCCCGAGCGCGCCGGCCGTCTCGCTCAGCACGCGCCGCACCTCGGCGGCAGTCATCCGCGGTCCGGTGTGCAGCCGTCTGGAGAGCGGCACGCCGCGCAGCAACTGCATGGTGAAGTAGATGACCTGACCGCTGCGCCCGACGCGATAGATCGGCACGATGTGCGGATGCTCGAGCTGCGCCGCCGTGCGCGCCTCGCGCTCGAACCGCGCCACGAGGTCGCGATCGAATGCCAGCGCGAAGGGGAGCACCTTGATCGCGACCTCGCGATCCAGATGGCGGTCGCGCGCGCGATACACGGTGCCCATGCCGCCGCGCCCGAGCTCCTCGAGCACGTCGTAGTCGTCCTGCAGCGCCGACTGGACGATGGAGAGGTCCGTCGGTGCTTCGCTGCTCGTGTCGTTCATTCGGGCTCGTCGTGTCGCGCGATCAATTCATGCCGGGACGTACGCGACGCTCGCGCAGTCGAACGCGCTGCAGCCATTCCCCGACGAGCGCGACCACGATCACGCCGGCCATCATGCTCAGCACGTTGCTCCACGTCGCGCGATAGACGCCGAGCGTGATGAGCAGCGCCGTCGCGGCGGCGGGCGGGTGATACGCCCGCAGCGAGGGCTGCACGAGGGCGGTCACAGCCACCGCGAAGGCACCGGCCCAGACACGACTCACGCCGATGTCGTGCCCGCCCAGCATCGAGGGCGCGCCGCCGGCGCCGAGCAGCAGCACGGCAAGCCAGCCGCACAGCAGGGCGACGAGGTGCCCGAGCACGATGGCATGGAAGCGCGTCGTCGGATGGCCTGGGCTCGCGGCGATGACCACCACCGTGGGACCCAGCGCAGCGAACAGCCAGGGCTGTCCGGTGGCGAGAGTCATGGCGCCCGCCACGAGGATCAAGGCACCGGAGATGACCGGCACCCAGACCGAATCGGCCGCCGCGGCCGGTGAGCGGCCTCCCCAGAGACCGGTGACGCTGGCGGTGCCCCGCTCGGCTGCCGATTCGGCGCGGGCCGGCTTTGCGCCGGCAGCCGGTGGGGACACGGTGGACACGGGAACTGTGGGTGTAAGCATCTGCGGGCTCGGAGAAGGCGTGCACCTGCCACGCTGATGGCGGCTCTGGCGACTGCTCCATAGACGGAAGGCCCGCCGCCCTGGTCACGGATACGCGGCGTGGATCGTCTGCTCCCGTGGAGAGCGTCCCTACCCCACCTGCCGGCGTGCCCACCGATGTCGTTCCTCATTATCGACCGCGAGCGATACGCGCTGCAGCTGGGTGAGACGACCCTCGGCGGCGTCTCCACGGATGAGCTGCTTGCGCAATCGCCGCTGTCCTCACTCGCCCCTTTCGCCGTGCTCAGCGCCGGACGAGACGGCGAGGCGACCATCCGTGGCCTGCCCGGTGGCGCTCCGACCCTCTTGGGCGGGCGACCGCTCACCGAAAAGACCCACCCCATCCGCCATGGCGATCGGGTCGAAGTGGGTGGGCTGACCATCCTGTACGGCGACCTGAGCGCGGCAGGACGCACGTCTGCCTTCATGGGCATGTCCATGGCGGAGGCAAAGATGCTCGCCGGCCTGGCCCTCCCCGCCGCCGAGGCCACGGCGACCACCGGCGGCCGGCTCATCGTGCTCGCGGACGGCGAACGCCACGACCTTCCCGCCAACGGCGTGGTGATCGGCCGCGATCCGGAATGCGGCATCATCATCAAGTCGAAGGCGGTATCTCGGCGGCACGCGTCCATCGCGCCGGGTTTGCTCGGCTACATGATCACCGACGAGAGCACGAACGGCGTGTTCGTGAACGGTGCTCGCATCGAGGGCGCCACGCTCCTGCATCAGGGCGACCGCGTGCGC
>JBJMNM010000764.1:0-6919 GCA_045804305.1 Gemmatimonadaceae bacterium
AATATCGGATACGCGACGGAGGCTCGAGGCGGTTCAATTCGACTCACCAACTCAGCACCTCACTGCACTCCGTACTTCAGCCCTGCCAGGATGGTGCGGTGCGGGAACGGGTGGAACAGGAAGTACTTCCGGTCGAGCAGATTGTCCACGCCGAACGAGGCGCTCCAGTTCTCGTTCACGCGGTAGTTCGCCTTGGTGTCCATCACGAACCACTCGGAGAAGCCCTGGTAGGTGTTGTAATGCACGTCGGCGTTGTCGAGCGTGGTGTAGAGCTTCGAGCTGTAGCGGGCCGCCAGGGTGAAGGTGAACCGATCGTCCGGGCGGTACATCGCCGTCGCCGTCGTGCGCAATTTCGGGATGTTCGGCAACTGCTTGCCGATCGCCGCATCGGGCGCCGCCGTCGCGCTGGCGCGACCGGACATCGCCAGCGTCTTCGGATCGACCGCCGTCACGTTGCCGGAGAAGGCCAAACCCTTGATCAACACATCGTTGGTGCCGAAGGCCAGCTCGACGCCGCGCGCGCGGACGTGATCGACGTTGGAGACGAACGAGTAGAGCTGCGTGGACCCCGGCGAGAGTGTGTTGAACTGCGAGATGATCGCGTCGTGCACGTCGTCCTGGAACAGCGAGAGCTGCACGCTGGCGCGCGAGAACTTGCGCGCGGCGCGCAGCTCGGCGGACGTGACGTTGTCCGGCTTGAGGTTCGGGTTGGGCGACGTGAACGTCGTGCCGGTGGAGACGAGCTGATAGAGCTCCGCCGCCGTGGCGAAGCGATACGCCTTGGCCAGCGCCGCTGTGAACGTCCAGGTGTCCGTCGCGCTCCAGGTCAGGAGGCCTTTCGGCGAGAACTTGTTCCCGGTGACCGTCGGCTGCGCAATGCGTGTCGGACCGCTCGAGTTGGACGCCACGTTGAGACCATCGAAACCACGCCAATCTTCGTATCGCCCGCCGACGGTGAGCTTGAGGGCGGGGGTGACGTACCACGCGTCCTGCGCCCACACCGCCTTCGTCTCCGTCTTGCCGTCACCTTCCGTGAACACGCTCGTGCGACTGCCACCGTTCGTCCAGTCGGAGGTGTTGTAAGTGGTGTTCTTCAGCGCGTAGCGCTCGAAGTGCAGCCCGGAGCTGATCGTGTGCGGCGAGAGCTGGCCGCCCGGCTTCCACATGCCCTTGAGGTCGAGCGTGCCCCAGCCCGTGCCGTCCAGCACCGCGACGCGGCCGGCGGGATTGAAGGACTCTCCGCTGGACGCGGCGCTTGCGGGGCTGCGCTGCTGATCGTAGTTGAAGCGATATGTCGAGCCGATGAGCTCCAGATCCCAATCCTTCTTGCGATCGGTGCGTAGTGTGAGCGCCTGCGCCGTGTGACGCTGGTCGAGATCGTAGAACCCACTGGCGAATCCTGCCTGGCCCGCGAAGGTCGGCTGCCCCTGCGCCGTGATGTAAGGATCAACGCCACTGTTACCGTCGTTCCGCCAGAGACCGAAGGTGTACGACGCGCGGAGCGTCGGCGTGATGTCGTATGCCGCCTTGATCTTGCCGTTCGTCATGTGCGTGTTGAGCAGCCCGCTCGCACCCAGCACGTTCGCCGGAGCGTCGAGCTTGTTCTTCTCAGGGACGGCGCCATCGGTGCCCGCAGGGACCGACGCGCTCGTCACGTAGCTCAGTGGCTGGCTGTTGCTCTTCTGGTAGTTCCCGCTGGCCCAGAAAGCGAAGTTGCCGATCCGGTCACCGACGCTCGCCCCGGTCTGCGACGTCGCGAAGTTGTGCTTCGTGCCGTACAGATCGAAGCTCTGAACGGCCTGGGTCTGCTGGATCTGCCCCTCGAGCTTCTTCGGCAGGCGCGTCGTGATCTCCATGACCGCGCCCATCGAGTTGCCGGCGTACGCAGCGGAGTAGGGGCCCATCATCATGTCGATGCGCTCGACCTCGGGGGGCGCGACGAGTCCCCAGCGCGGCCCGCCGACGGGGTTGTTGTTGGCGATCAGCGCCGTGAGCGGCACGCCATCGGCGAAGATCAGGCTGCGCGCGCTCGAGCTGGTTCCCCATACGCGCGTCGCGAGCGTGGCCTGCGTGTCGCCGTTGTTGCGCTTCCGGAGGAAGACGCTCGGCAGGTATTTCACCGCATCCTCGGCGTCCACGAGGTTGACCGTCTCCTCGGCGCGGCGCTGCGTGATGCTGACCGTGACGGGAAGCGTCATGAGCTGGATCGGCTTGACGGTGCTCCGGTCCTCGCGCTCGGCGGTGACGTTGATGGTCGTGAGCTTCTGGACGGTGTCGCGTGCGTTGGGTGCGACCTGTTGGGCGTACGCCCGGCTGCCAAGGAGCGAGAGAACCGCGATGGCTGCGACGTATCTGGTGGACATGGTCCGCGGGGATCTTATGAGAGACCGAACGCCGCACGCCTCGCCGCGGGCGAGAGCGGCGATGGCGAGGCGTCGAGCGGCGGCCGACGCGGGTGGCTCGGCCAGAGGATGTCGGGATCGCGAGCGGATCGCGTCAGCGCGACGTCGTGTCCGATGCGGGACACGGCGCGACGAACGATCCGATGACGGGCTGCTAGAGCAGCGCCGTGGCGGGCGGGCCGTTCGCGAAGGGGAGAAGCCGCTCGGGCTCGAGGCGCTCCGGCAACGTCGGCGCGACGTCGAACGCGCCTTCAGGCCGCGCGACGACGATCGCGACACGCAGCGTCGACACCATTGGCGCGGCAGGAACGCTCACCGCCGCCGAGCAGTCGCCCGTGCAGGTGCAGTGGCAGCCCTGGTCGCCCGTGTCGCTGTCGCCGTGATGGGCTGCCGCATGCCCCGACGCCGCCGAAGCGTCCGTGGTGGCCAGCTCGCTCCGCAGCGCGCCCAACCCGTGCATCCCGCACTGGAGGCTCTGGGCGTTGCCGAAGCCCACCTGGCTCAGAAGCGCCAGGAGGACGAGGACACCGCGCAGGCGGGGCAGAAGGGGAGAGGGGCGACGCACGGATAACATGCTATGCGGTTCGGGGGCCACGGGAAAGTCCGACCCACCCTACCGACATAGACGGAAGGAGGCGGCGAGTTATTCCGTGGAATGCCAGCATGGTATCTCCGGACCAGCCAATGAGTTGATGCTGGCCGCCCGCCCGCCCGCCGTTCGCACGAATTTCGTGGACGGGCATCTCCGGAGTCCTCGACTCAATGCCCCGCGTGAAGGCTCATGTCGTGGCCGGACGACATTCGGTGTGGCGCCAGACGCACATACACCGCAAACGCGGTGGGGTCGCTGAGCCATGGAACAGAGCGAGCGTCGTCGGAAGGAAATTTACCGACCCTCGCGCCCCGATGCCCGCCCGAAACGGGCTCGAGCCACCGACCACGACGAAGTAGCAGCCGGTGACCGCCATCGCATCGAAGTCGCCTCCCAGGTGCTAGCTGTCGCCGAAGACCAGCGCGGTGTTGAGCTGCGCACGAAGGTGACGTGGGTGGCATCCTCAAGGCTCGGCGCTGGCCATCGCGCGAAACTGAAGTTTGCTGCTCGCGGTTTGGCGCGTCGCCATCAGCATCGGCGCGTGCTGTGGATCGCGCGCATCGGTGAGGCGTCGGGCAACCACGCGGTTCCCGACGTCGCGGTCCTGTGTGCGCGCCGACGGTGCCCGCACGAGCGAGGCGGCAAACGCCGCGATCACCGATGTCGAGCGTCAGCGCCGACGCGAATAGCGAGACGGTGTGAAGAAACATCGACTGGAAATCTGGACGCAGAACCGAACTCCAAGCGCGTGCGTCGTCCCATCCCGAACTCGATATCGCCAACCGAGTGAGGGCATGAATGTCTCGCGCTTCACGATCGTGCTTCGCCACGGTGATATGGACGTGTGCGTCACGGCACACAAATGGCGTGAGTTCGGTTCGGCTCGGCACAGTCGGCCGGCCGCTGGCTCACAGCCGGCATTCACCATTTGGGGGAGGCGATTCACATGAAGTACGAGAAGCCCGCAGTACAGCGCTTCGGGACCGTTCGCGAGATCACGCTCGGTAGTGGTCCGAATCAGCCAGGTGACGCTACGAACCTTTATCATCGTTCGTAGTACTCACACGTCCCTGACGCGCACGGTCGCGCGGAAGCTCAAGCTCTCCGCGCGACCGTGACCACCACCTGCCGTTCCTCGCTCGTCAATGCGGGACTCGGTGTCGTTCTCCCTGGTGCGTCGCCACGGAGGGACGGTAGCGTGGTGTGATCGCCACGGATTCTGAGGCGGACGAAACACACGTCCCCGTCCGGGGCCAAACAGTTTCTCAATTCATCGACAGAACGTCAGAAGCTCCAGAGGAGTCCCCCTGGAGCTTCTGTTTGCCGTGCGTGCCAGTAGTACCAAGCTCGCGATTACGAGCGGTGGTACAGGTTCGTGGCGTCACCCGGCTCATTCGGACCGCTGCCGAGCGTGATCTCGCGAACGGTCCCGAAGCGCTGCACTGCGGGCTTCTCGTACTTCATCCTCCCCTCCCTGTTCGAGAGCTGCTGGATGTGCCAGCGCGATGGCTCGCGTCGCCATCGAACCGGCAATCTCGAATCTGCGTGCACGATGTCAAGGGGAAGCGCGTTGCGTCCGCTACCCTACCGTTGCCTCGACGGGGGCGTTCTCGCGGTCCGACACACGGCGCGGTGTCGTCTCGGACGTGCGAGATCCTTCCGCCGTCTCCTCACCGACTCGGAACCGAGCCATGTGAGTCTGGGTCACCTCGACGAGATGATTGAGGTGCTCCGCCGCGTGGACGATGGAGCTCGTTCCCGACGCCGTGCCCCGCGTCACGTTCGAGATGCGCTCGATCGTCTCGCTGATCTGCGCACTCGTGGCCGCGTGCTCCTCTCCTGCCGCCGCGACCTGGCGGATGCGATCGAGCACCTGATCCGAGCTGGAGATGATCGACGCGAGCGCCGCATGCGCATGTGAGACCAGATCGCTGCCGCTCCGCACCTGGCCCGTCACGTCCTCCATCGTCATCACCACCCGGCGCGTCTCCTTCTGGATCCGCGCCACCATGGCGGCGATGTCGCGCGTCGCCTTCGCGGTCGATTCGGCCAGTTTGCGCACTTCTTCCGCCACGACGCCGAAGCCGCGACCGTGTTCCCCGGCGCGCGCGGCCTCGATCGCCGCGTTGAGCGCGAGGAGCTCGGACTGACTCGCGATGGCGTCGATCGTGTTCGTGATCTCGCTGATCGCGGCGCTGCTCGCGCCAAGCTGCTCGACTGCCGTGGACGAAGACTTCACCACATCGACGATGCGCTGCATGCCTGCCGCCGTGTCCTCCGCGACGCGTCCACCGCGCTGCGCGGCTTCACCGGATTGCGTGGCAATCTCCGCCGCGACGGCGAGATGGCGCGCCGTCTCCGACGCCGTAGCGCTCAGCTGCTCCGCGGCCGACGCCACCTCGAGTGCCTGAACCGTCTGCTCCTCGGCGCCGACCGAGAGCGCTTCGGTGCTCGCATGGATCTCCTGACTCGCCGCGACCGTCGCATGCAGCGCGTCGTTCACCTGCGCGACCATCGCACGGATGTCGGCCACCACGATGTTGAAGCCGCGACAGAGCTTGCCGATCTCGTCGTCGTTCCGCACGGGAAGCTCCACGGTCAGATCGCCCGTCGACAGCTTGTCCATGCTGCGCAGGACTTCACTCACGCTCTGCTCGAGATATTCCTTCTCGGCGCGCAGTGCCTCACGCCGCGCTTCCTGCCGCCGCAGCCAGGCGCGTACCGCGGCGACCAACCCCGCGACGAAAAGCAGCCGGAACCACCACGTCTTCCAGAAGGGGGGCGTGATCTGCAGGCGGATCGAAGCGCCTTCCTCGTTCCAGACGCCGTCGTTGTTCGACGCCTTCACGCGAAAGGTGTAGCTGCCCGGCGCCAGGTTCGTGTACGACGCGGTGCGCTGCGCACCGACGTGCTGCCACTGCGAGTCGAATCCCTCGAGCTTGTACGCGTACTCGTTCTGCTCGGCCGCCGTGTAGTCCAGCGCGGCGAACTCGAACGTCATCACCGACTGCTTGTAGGAGAGCACCACGCCGCCACTCCGCGCGATGTGCTTCTCGAGCGGCGATGCTTCCACGCCGATCGGCACCTCGCGGTTGAACAGCTGGAAGCCGGTGAGCACGACCGGCGGCCGGCGATCGTTGCGTCGAATCTCGGCCGGTCGCACGACGTTGAAGCCGTTGTTCCCGCCGAAGAACAGCGTGCCGTCACCCGCCGCGAAATACGCGTGACCGTTGTACTCGTTCCCCTGCAGTCCGTCTGCGGTGGTGTAGCGCTTCACGCGCTTGCCGGCGACGTCGAAGCGTACGATGCCACGGTCCGTGCTGATCCACAGCGCGCCCGCGGCGTCCAGCGCGAGGCCGGCGATGTAGCCGCTCGGGAGCCCATCCGCCTCGCCGAAGTGGGTGAGCAGCTTCGACGCGCGGTCGAAGCGGTCGAGCCCCGTCGCGGTTCCGATCCAGACGACGCCCTTGTCGCCCTCGATCGCGGCGCGCACGGTGTTTCCGCTCAGACTGGTCGAGTCGGTCGCGAGGCTCTGGTGCAAACTGAGCGTGCCCGACGTGATGTCGTAATCGGCCAGCCCGGAGCCCTCCGTGCCGATGAGCAGATGCCGGCCATCGGGCGATCCGCCGATCACGCGGACCGCGACCGACGTCTCGGTGCGCGGCACCTGGCCGACGAGCTGCTCCGCCGCGACGACGGACGCGAACCGCTGACGCGCGCGATCGAAGCGATACACGCCGTGCTTCTGTGTGCCGGCCCACAGGGTACCGCTGCCGTCCACGTGCAGCGCGAACACGTTGTCGTCGCCGAGGCCGGCGTTCTTCGACGTGAACGCGGTGAACGATTTCGAGGCGCGATCGAAGCGGCTCACGCCACCCGCCCACGTGCCGAGCCAGGTGACGCCGTCGCGGTCCTGCACCACGTC
>JBJMNM010000765.1:0-4084 GCA_045804305.1 Gemmatimonadaceae bacterium
CACCATGCGCGTCGCGCTGTCGGACGAGGCCCGCGTGGTGGCCACGACGAACTGGGCGCAGTTCACGCGCGCGCTCACTCGCTCGGCATGCGGGATCGTCAGCTCGCATCGCCTCGATGCCCGCGCGGTCGACCGGCTCACCCTGCTCGCCCGCGAGCGCCCTGGCGCACCGCTCGTGGTGATCACGCAGAAGGACGCCGACAGCGTCCGCCGCCTGACGTCGCTGCGCGTGCACGCGATCGTGTGGCCGAGCGAGGTGGATGACGCGCTTCGGTCCGTGGTGGAGGGCGCGTGTCGCGGCCGGCTCCTCGCGAAGCTCGCCCAGACGCTCGGGCGCAGCGAGCGGCTGCCGCTGCGGCTCCGGTACGCGCTTGCGTGTGCCTGCCGCTGCGAGCCGCCGATCCACTCCGTGGGCGAGCTCGCCCTGGCGGCGGAGCTCGACCGGCGAAGCCTCTGGCGCTACTGGCACGAGGCGTGTCGGGGCGCGTCGTCGCCGCGCCTCGAGGATTTCCTGCGCTGGATCGTGCTGCTGCACGCCGCCGCGCTCAAGCGCTCCGGCCGCCAATGGAGCGGCGTGGCCACGGACCTCGGCGTGCACGAGCACACCCTGCGCCGGCTCGCTCGGCGGCTGGGCGGCGTCACGCTCCGCGAGCTGTCCGCGCTGGGCCAGCCCGCGCTGATTCGGCGATTCTGCGACGACATCATCCATCCGCTCGTCGGAGAGTCCGCATGGGACGAGCTGGCCTGAGGCGAGACAATCTGCTGTTGCGGCGCCACCGGGCGGGGTCAACCTTGCCATGCCCGTCGAACGACGAGCCAGTGCACCGCATCACGGGAGCGTGACCAATGGACGAGAAAAAGACGTCGTTCAACCCGGCCCGACTGCAGGCGTTGATGGAGGCGGTGAATCGCGATCCCGCGCTGCTCGAGAAGGATTGGCGCGACACCGTGCGAAAGCACTTTCCGTTGACGCCCGAGGAGGAGCGCAGCCTGAAGGAGCTCACCGGCGAGAAGGTGAAGCACATCCAGGACTTCCTGCACAAGGCCGCACAACACGCGCGGAAAGGCGGAGCCGTCACCGGCAAGCTGGTCGAGCGGTCGCCGAAGGATCGAGCCGGTGGTCTCGTGTACGACATCGACGTGGAGCTGGCGCCGGCGCACGGCGGCAAGCCGGGCCACCGCTGACCATCCACTTACCTCGAAGGAGGCGTTCACCCATGCTGCCCACCGAGCACGCCGTACTGGCACTGGAGGCGAGTCGCGCCGAGGGGCTTCTCCCGCGCTTCGATGCGGTGTCGCTGGAGCTGTTGCTCGCGCGCCTGAATGCGGAGCCGGAGCTGCTCGACCGCGACTGGCGCGACCTCGTGCGCGCCGCGTTTCAGATGTCGCCGGAGCAGGCGAAGAGCCTCACCGTGGTGACGGAGGCGCGCGTGGCCGAGGTCCAGGAGTTCTTCCGCGAGGCCGCGGTGCACATCCGGTGCGGCGGCGCGCTCACGGGACGCATCATCAGGCGTCCGCCCGCGGAGCAGACACCGGAGGCCGTGCACGAGGTGCACCTCGAGCTGATCGACGGCGGCATCCCGTGGTCCGCGCCGGCGCGGTCGTTCACCCCCAGGATGCTCCGCATCGCGCATTGCGACGCGAACTGTCGCAACTGGCAGTGGAACTCGTTCTGACGGAGGAGCGCCATGTCATGGATAGGGGGGAATTGCCAGAAGAACAAGCGCTTCGAGTGCTACTACGCGGCGCTCAACAACTTCGACCAGCAGTGGTGCATCGACTCCGACGCCTCGTGCCAGGACTTCAACGACGGCGGCGGCCTCGTGAAGGTGGTCGATCACCAAGCACCAGCCAAACCCTGGTACGGCTAGCGGGAGGCGAGCAATGCCGAGCAAATACGACCGGAGGAAGGACCCAGAAGTGCAGGCGTTGGCGAAGAAGATTCCGGGGCTCAAGCATGCGCCGCTCGTCGGCGCCGCCGATCTCGTGGAGATCAACAAGGTGTTCGCCGGACTGCCCCGGCTGAATTTCCCGATCAACAGCGCCGGCGAGATGATCGATCAGCTCGACGCGGCCGACAAGCGCGTGAAGGTCGAGGGGATCGAGGTGGACCCGGGACGCATGATCAAGTACATGCCCGCGTACTACTTCCCGGTCGCCTCGATGGAGAACTTCGTCGAGAAGATGGCGGAGCTCATCCGGGAGAACCGGAACAAGGTCAACGTGCCCGCGGAGCTCGCGGGGATCAAGAAGACCATCAAGGCCCAGGCGCCGAACTTCAAGTATCCCATCAAGAGCGCGGACGACCTCCTGTCGGCGATCGGTCGGGGCAAGTTCACCTTCGGCGGCGCTGACGTGGACACGAAGAAGGCGGCCGCGCAGATCCCGGCGCACTACTTCCCGATCACGTCCGAGACGGACTTCGATGCCAAGATGAGCGCGCTGATGCTCTCGCAGCCGCTGGTCGTCCCGCATTGATCGAGTCGCCGCCCAAGCCGGGTCGCGCGCCCGGGCCCGCGGCGCCATCGGCCGGCCCGGCGGCGCCCGCGTGGCCAGTGTCGCTCATGCTCGACGAAGTGTGGCTGCGCGTACGCCGGACCATGCTGCACCGGCTGTCGGCTGTCGGATTCTGGCCCGACTCGCGCGCGCACGCCGCCTTCATGGAAGAGAGGCTGCTGCTCGGCAATCGTCTGCGGAGCGAGCTGCTCCCGTCCATCGTCGGCCCTCTGGACTTCGCCTGGCTGGGCTCGGAGGCGGTCTTCGGCGCGTCCAACGATCGGTTCCGCGGCAGCACGCCGTTCGTGCTCGCGTTCGGCCACGACCTGGGTCACGGGCTCGGGCGACTTCTCCACGACACCGAGCCGCCGGCACGCGCCGCCGCCGAGCTGTGCGCCGTGTTCAACCTCGGCGTGTCCATGTTCGACCTCGTGTGCGATCACGACGCCGGACTCTTCTCCGAGCTGGGCTCCGCCTTCGACGAAGCGACGCTCCGGATGCTGCTGCACGATCCGCACGCCGTGCGCGACGTGGAGCGGGCCGCGTCGCGCGTCGGCACGGGGGAGCTGCGCATCCTGCTCAAGGTGATCCTCTGGATCATCGGACGCCTGCACGCGCTCCGCGCGCAGCGATGCGACGACGGCACCTGGAATACGATCGTCGCGCTCCTGGTGGCGTCGCATCGGGCCGAGCTGCGCTCGGCGGCGGCGGAATGGGAGTCGTCCGCGCAGGCGTTCGATGCGTCCCGCGACAAGTCCGTGCTGCCCTTCCACATCATGCACCAGATGACGCGGCTGTGCGGGGAGCCGCGGAGCCCCGAAGCGGAGCGGATGGCGGATCAGGCCGTGGAACGAGTCGCGTCGATCTTCTGGACCACGGACGACCTCGTGGACGTCGTGCGCGACTTCCAGGCGGCCACGCTCAACTCGATCCTGGTGCGTGCCGGCGGCGTGCCGGACGACGGCGGGCGGGTGCTCCAGAGCGACGTGGTCATGCGCCGCCTGCTGGAAGGCCATTACATCGAGAACGCCGTGGACGAGATCCGACGCAGCCTCGCCAGCCTGACGGAGAGCCTGGCGTCGTCGGACTCCGATGAGAGCGCGCAGCTTCCGCGCGTCGTGTCCTGCCACGTGCGCAACTGGGTGGACTAGGTGCCATGCAGGTGACCGCGGACGTTGGACCGGCCCTCCGCTCCGCCGCGGCCTTCGTTCACGCGCAGCGTTCGGCGGATGGCCTCTGGCGCGACGCGGGCGGGCGCGCCGGCGTCGGCTCCAACCGCGCGAGCGCAATCGTCGTGTGGGCGCTCGGATCGTGCGAAGGCGCGAGCGAGATCGTCCGCGATTCGGCGAGGGCGCTCCTCTTCCGTCAGCATCCCGATGGCGGTTGGGCGGCCGGAGACGCGGCGCCCTCGGACTGCGACAGCACCGCATGGGTCCTGCTCGCGTTGACGCGTGCGCCGCTCTGGAAGCCGTCGGCGATCGAGCGGGGTGTCCGGTACGTCGCCGCATCGTTGCGCGCTGGGCCGGTCAACACGGGACTGGCCGTTCAGTGCCTGCTCAGGTGCGGCTTCGCTCGCGGCCGCGCCGCA
>JBJMNM010000766.1:0-2848 GCA_045804305.1 Gemmatimonadaceae bacterium
AGGTGATGATGCTGGCCGCACGAGGCGAGCATGCCCAGCGATGCGACACCGAAGGCGAACGCGCGGCGTGAGAGCCGGACCGACGAGATCGTCTTCATCTGTTCCTCCTCGTGGGAGTCTTGTCGCACCGTGTGCGGGAGCCGATCATACCCTGGACGAGCCAGAGCGCTCCCGGCCACCAGCTTCCTTCGCCATGTACGCCATCGCCCTCATTCGCTATCGCCGGCCGCTCGACGAGGTGCTCGCCGTCGTCGATCGGCATCGTGCCTACCTCCAGACGCTCAAGAAGGCAGGCACGCTGATCGCGTCGGGGCCGATGGATCCGCGCACGGGTGGCGCGCTCCTGCTTCGCGTGCGGGACGACGACGTCTCTCGCGCGCTCGACGCCGTCCGCGACGCCGATCCCTACGTCATCAATGGCGTGGCGCAGTACGAGCTGATCCCGTGGGCGGTGAACACCGGCCGCGAGGATCTCGACAAGCTCTGACCGCTGGGGACGACATTCAACGCGCGCCGGCCAGGGCGAGCACGAGCAAGGTCGCCCACTGCGGCCCCTTCCAGCCGTCGGTGCCGTCGTCGTACCACTCGTCCAAGCCGTGCGCCCCGCCGCCCGAGCCGCCGCCATCGATCGTGATGCCCGGCTTGCCCATGCTGATCGGCACGTTGGCGTCGGTGCTCGACGCGTTCAGCGTCGGCGTCCAGCCGAGCGTCCTGGCCGCATCACGCGCGACGCGGACGATGCGCGCCGTGTCCGGCTGCGAGCCGGCCGGACGGATGCCCACCGTGTCGATGACGAGCGCGAGCTTGTCCTTCGCCTTCGGCCAGCGCTTGTTCTCCGCATCGAGCGCGCGGCGCAGCGCGCGCTGGAGCACCGCGTCCTCGGCGGCGAGCGCCTGCGCGGACTCGGAGCGCAGATCGACGTCCATCGAGGCCTCGAAAGGAATGGAGTTGACCGACGTCCCGCCCTTGATCACGCCCACGTTGAACGTCGTCTTGGGTTTCGTGGGAACCTGCATGTCGGCGATCGCGGCGATGGCGCGGCCGAGCGCGTGCGCCGGGTTCGGATTGCCGAACGCGCCGTAGCTGTGGCCGCCGCGACCCTTGTAGGTCACGTGGTAGCGATTGCTGCCAACCGCGCGGTGAGTGATGTCGCCTCCGGTGCCGTCCACCGAGATGAAGTAGTCGATCTTGCCGGCGAGCTCGCGGTTGAACAGGTGCCGCGTGCCGCGCAGGTTGCCCGGCCCTTCCTCGCCCACGTTGCCGACGAAGATGATCGTGCCCGGCGTCTGGATCTTCGACTCCTGGAGCGCGCGGGCCGTGGAGAGCACCACAGTCAGCCCGCGACAGTCGTCGCCGATGCCGCGGCCGGTGAGGCGCGTGCCCGCGCGCTTCACGCGGACATCGGTGCCTTCGGGGAACACGGTGTCCAGATGGCCGGCAAGCACGACCGTGGGACCGCCACCGGTGCCCGGCCGCTCGCCGATCACGTTGCCGACCGAGTCGATGCGGACGTTGCGCAGTCCGAGGCGCTCGAACGCGCGCTTGTACGCCTCGCCGCGCTCCGTCTCCTTGAACGGCGGCGCCGGAATCTCGCAGAGCGCTACCTGCTGGTCGATCGTCCAGTCGTTGCGGGCGCGGATGCCGTCGAGCGCGGCACGGACGTCGGGGTTGGCGGAGAGGGTGGCGACGTTCTGCGCGGCGGCGACATGCGTGAATACCGACGTGACGAGCAGCGCGCCGAGAGTGCGACGAAATTGCATGGGCCGGGAAGTCCTGGTGGAGGGGATCGGTGTCAAGGTTACGTCGTTCGTCGCGGCAAATGAAGGCGTCTCCACCGGCGCGCGCCACGTCGTCGGACGCCGTGGGCGACGGCGCGAGCCATGATTACCTCGCGGCGCACTCGATCGTCTGGCGCATGTGACGACGGCCTCCTCACCGACTTCGCTTCCCGACGCGCGCCGCGGCGAGGTTCCCTGCGCACCGATCATCGCTCCCCCCTCCTCGGTGGCCGCCCTGCCCTCGGGAGTGCTCCTGCCGGCAGTGCTCTCGGTGCTACTCGTAAGTCTCTGCGGCCTGTTCGCCCACTTTTTCGTGGTCGCGAACGGCATGGGAGTGCCGAGCGGGTCCAACATCTTCTTCGTCCTGTATGCACGGCACGAGCGTCCCTTCATCGCGCTGACGGCGTTGTTCGCCGTCGTCGCGTTGACATTGCGCGCGAACGGCGATGGCGAGAGGTGGTCCGCCAACGTCCCCGCACCGACAGCCACTGTCGTGGGTCTGCTCGCCGTCGGCGTGCTGCTGATCGGCTGGCTCGCCACCAGCACACTCTTCCATCGGTTCGCGATGTCGATGGACGAGTACAACGCGCATTTCCAGGCGCGCATCTTCGCGTCGGGACATCTCACCGCGCCGCTGCCCAGTGCGTACCGCGGTGTCGTGGGCGGGATCACCCCCATCTTCTCCACGTACCTGCCGCAGAGCGCGTCGTGGACGACGATGTATCTGCCGGTGTATTCGGCGATGCGGGCGCTGTTCCTCCTTGCCGGCGCGGAATGGCTCACCAATCCGGTGATGGCCGCGGCGAGCGTGATATTGCTCGCCGCGGTGGGGCGCCGGATGTGGCCTGGCGACGCGGGACGGCAATGGATTGCCCTGCTCCTCCTGGTCACTTCGAGCCAGTTTCTCATCACATCCGCGACGGCGTACGCAATGCCGGCGCATCTCTGTCTGAACCTCCTCTGGCTCTGGCTCTGGCTGCGCGGTGATCGTGCTTCGCTCGTCGCCCTGCCGCTCGTCGGCGCCCTCGCCCTCGGGCTGCACAATCCCTTTCCGCACGCGCTGTTCGTCG
>JBJMNM010000767.1:0-17402 GCA_045804305.1 Gemmatimonadaceae bacterium
AAAGGTGCAGGCCTCCGGTGGGAACGACCGCACCAAGGTGATCGGAGGGGCGGTCGCGGGCGCGGTGCTGGGGCAGATCTTCGGCCGGAGCACCAAGGCCACGGTCATCGGTGCCGCCGCCGGCGCCGCGGCCGGCACGGCCGCGGCCCATGCCACTCGCTCGAGCGACGCCTGTCTGCCTCAGGGAAGCCCGCTGCGGTTGACCCTGTCGCGCGACCTCGTCGTGCGCCGCGGGGACATCTGAGGTGGGGCTGGTACTGTGACCAGCGTCACGCGTGGACCGTCCCACTTGTACCGCCTAACCAACCTCAGCCTTCGGTCGTCTAGCTGAGGACGCGCACGAATGGTCGCGTCGGGTTCACGCCGGGTTTCGCTCAAGCTTCGGAGGCGTTCATGGTCGGTCTCAAGTCACTGCTTGCAGGTGCCGCGTTGACGGTCGTCAGCGCTGGCGCTCTTTCGGCTCAGCTCACGCTGGGTCCCGGACAGTCCTCGTCGGCGATCGTGAAGCAGCAGAGCGAGCTGGCGAAGGCGAGGCAGGAGCTCCGCAACGACCGCCGCGAGCGTGGTGCCGACCAGCGAGAGATTGCTGGAGATCGCAAGGAGTTGAAGGGAGACGCACGCGAGCTTCGGCAGGACCGGCGCGAGCTCAGGAAGGCTCGGAAGAGCGGCGACCGCGCCGCAGCCAAGCAGGAGCGCGAGGAGCTCCGGGCCGATGGCCACGATGCCGCCAGGGATCGTCGAGATCTGCGGCGCGACAAGCGCGACCTGCGCCACGATCGCCGGGACAGCCGAGCGGACCACCGGGAGCTGCGGGGCGACAAGAAGGGGCGGTGATCTGACTGGTTTACGGTAGCTCCCCGGGTCGGACGGCAGATCGATCCGGGGTCTTTTTTACCCTTCAGCGGCCTTACGCATCCAAGGGTATCACTGGTACTCTACGGCGATGGCCGCGAAGAAGCCCAAGACCTCCTCGACCGCCCAGCACCCCGCACCGCCCCCTCCTCCACTCGATCCGATCGTGGAGCAGGAGATGCGCGACGCGGAGGAGCTCGCGCTCGCCGCGAGCAGCCTTGGCTCGGGCCTGCTCAGGCGTCAGGCCACCACCGAGAGCGCGATCACCGTTCCGGTGCTCAAGGTGTGTCCGCAATGCGGTACCGAGTTCGAGACCTCCGTTCGCTTCTGCCCATCCGACGGCACGGCGCTGCGGCCCAAAGGCTCCGACTCGCTCGTCGGACGCGTGCTCGCGGAGCGCTACCACATCCTCAAGCGCATCGGCGAAGGCGGGATGGGGCGGGTCTATCTCGGCGAGCATGTGAAGATGAATCGCCAGTGCGCCATCAAGGTGATGAGTCCCGCGCTGGTGAACGACCACGAGTCGGCGGCTCGCTTCGCCCGCGAGGCGTCGAGCGCCGCGCGGATCATCCATCCCAACGTCGCCGCCGTGTTCGACTACGGAGAGAGCGACGGCCTGGTCTATCTCGTGATGGAGTACGTGGACGGCGAGCCGCTGTCGCGCGTCATGGCGCGGGAAGCGCCGCTGTCGCTCGATCGGTCGGTCGACCTCGCGCGGCAGATCGCCGACGGACTCGGCTCCGCACACGAGCTGGGCATCGTGCATCGCGATCTCAAGCCCGACAACATTCTCATCACGCGCAACAAGAATGGCCGCGAGGTGGCGAAGGTCGTGGACTTCGGGATCGCGAAGGTGGTGAAGGAGAACGCGTCGGACGCGCTCACCCGCACCGGCCTCGTGATCGGCACGCCGGAGTTCATGAGTCCCGAACAGCTCCTTGGCGATCCGATCGACGCCCGCAGCGACCTCTACGCGCTGGGGTGTATCGTGCATCTCATGCTCACGGCCTCGCCGCCGTTCTCGGCATCGACGCGCGAGCAGATGATCAAGCGGCGCCTCACCGAGGACGCACCGCACATCCAGCAGCTCGACGCCGGCCTCCCCGACTCGCTCGACCGCATCGTGGTACGGCTGCTCGCGCGCAATCCGGTCGAACGGTACGCCTCCGCGGGCGAGGTGCGTGACGCGCTCTCGGGAACGCATGCACGGCGGCCTGACGTGGGCCACGTACTCCGCACTCCGCAGCCCACGCCGCGCAGTGCGCCGACGTTGTCGTTCGAGTCCGCGCTGCTCGCGCCGACCGAGCAGACCGACGTTGCGCCGGCACCGCGCCGCCGCATGGTGGCGGTGGGGCTCGGCGTCGTCGCCCTGGCGGGGAGCCTGCTCGCCGTTCGGGGCATGCGCCAGGCTCCCCTGCCTGTCGTTCCTCCGCCCAAACCGGCGGTCACCGTCCACGCTCCGCCACCGACGATGGCGCCGGCAGTCGTCCAGACGCCTGTGGTGAAGAAGCCGGTCGCGTTGGCGGATTCCGCGACGCGTGCGCGCACCGCAGCAGCGCGGCGCCAGCGTCGGGACAGCGTGAATCACGAGGCGGCGAAAATTCCTCAGCCGGTGCGCGACGCGATCGGGCGCTACGCACGCGCGATCGAGGAAAAGCGCGTGGACAAGCTGAAGGAAGCGTATCCCGGACTCACCGCAGACCAGCAGAAGCAGTGGGAAACCGGCGTGTTCGCGATCGCGAGCGCGATCAAGGCGACCGTGACCTACAGCGGGGTCGTCTTGTACAAGGACGGCGCTGGCGTGGATTTCACTCTGACCCTGGCCTACGACTATCCAGGCTCACAGGGCTCGCTCCCGCCGAGGAAGCAGCACGCCGTGCTCGAGGAAAAGGACGGGACGTGGTTGATCAGGGAGATCAAGTAGCGCCGGGTAGCGCTGGGGTAGCGCTCAGGGCCTGCGACTGAGCTTGATCCGCAGCTCGCTCGCCATGGTGTCCAGCTGCGCCACGTCGTACCCGATGTCCCACTCCTCTCCGCGCGCCCAGTTCGCCTCGCTCCGTAGCTGCAGCGCATGCCAGTCGTCGCCGACGAACTTCGCGATCAGTCGTGTACGATAGCGGAGGTCCGGAACCCCGCCGCGCATCACGCTGGCCTGCCAGGCGGTCATGAGAAAGCCGGCCTTCGGGTCGGTCACTTCCACCACGTATCGCTCAGCGAGTGCGTCCGACGTGAGCTTCAGAGCCTGCGCGCGGGCCAAGTCGGGGCGAACCTCGACCATCCGCGTCGCACGCAGCTCCACCGTGGAGTGCACGAAGCTTTCCGGCGGCTGACCTTCCTCACTGCGGCCGCGACCGCCGGTGATCGTCGCACACGCGACGAGCGGAAGGACCAGGAAGAAGGCGAGGCGCATTCGGGAAAGTTACGGGATGAACCGCGCACGGTGAACCATGCCGGTAGGATGGATACGGGTATTATCGGGCAGGCCCCTAGCTTTGCTCAACGGCCCATGTGAGCTACCTCTTCTCAGCCGGAGCGCGGAGACGCCGCTGCGCGGGCGCGGGCCGCCGGCCACGCCCGAATCATGCATGGGACGAGCCGACGCAGTTGCTGGCCTCGGGGTGGCATATTGTTTCGAGCCGCAATGTCACTGCAGCCTGACCGCCGGAGGTGAAGATGGGGATGACGCAGCGTGAGCTTCAGCAGAGTCTCAAGTCTGAGGCGCTCGCCAATCACAAACGCGTGGCCGAGCTGGCGCGACCACTGGATCCCGAGCGTCTCGTGCGCCGCCCCACGCCGCCTGGGTGGAGCGTAGGCGAGGTGCTGGAGCACCTGTGCGTGGTCGACGAGCTCTATCACACACCGCTCACCGCGCTCGTCGCGACCGCGCGACCGGACGCCGCAGCGCCGGCGCGCGAATGGCACCCGACCTTCTTCGGCAGGCTGATCGCCGGCGCGCTCGGACGACCGACGAAGATGAAAGCGCCCGGCAAGTTCAAGCCGGGCGAATCGCCGCGGAATCGCGTCGTCGAGGATTTTCTCGCACGAGACAGTCGATTGATCGCGCTGATGGACGACGTCGCGTCACTCGATTGGCGTGCACTGCGCATGTCGTCACCGGCGCTGCCGGTACCGATCATCCGGCTCAACCTCGGCGACGTGTTCAAGATTCACGTCGTGCACGTGCGTCGGCATCTCGGTCAGATGGAGCGGGTCGTGAGCGGGATGAAGCAGTAGCTGGTCTGGCGTCCTCACACTCCCGCACTCAACTTTCCTCAATGCGAATTGCCGTACCACTGGAATCTGCTGCCGGCGAACAGCGGGTCGCTCTGACCCCGGAGAGTGCGGGGCGACTGGCGAGGGCCGGACATCACGTACGCATCCAAGCCGGCGCCGGCACCCGCGCCGGCTTTCCCGATTCGGCCTACGAATCCGCCGGCGCCACGATCGTCGACGCGGCCAACCTCTTCACCGACGTCGAGCTGGTGTGCCGAGTGCAGCCGCCCACGCCCGCGGACGTGGAGAAGCTGCCCAGAGGCTCCGCGCTGCTCGCGCTGCTCGCTCCCTCGCGCAACGTACCGCTGCTCACGCTCCTCGCGGCGCGGAACATCACGGCCCTCGCCCTCGAGCAGGTACCGCGCATCACCCGCGCCCAGTCGATGGACGTGCTCTCTTCGCAAAGCACGGTCGCCGGCTACAAGGCAGTGCTCGTGGGTGCGGCGGCATTGCCCAAGTTCCTGCCGATGCTCACCACCGCGGCGGGCAACGTGTCGCCGGCGCGCGTGTTCGTGCTCGGCGCGGGCGTGGCGGGGCTGCAGGCCATCGCGACGGCGCGCCGGCTCGGCGGCGTCGTCTCCGCGTTCGATGTGCGCCCCGCCGCCCGCGAGCAGGTGCAGTCTCTTGGCGCCACCTTCGTGGCGACGGAGCTCGTGAAGACGGGCGCGGAAACCACCGGCGGCTACGCGAAGGCGCAGAGCGAAGAGGATGCTCGCCGCACGCGCGACGCGCTCGCCGCCCACCTGCGGGAAGTCGACCTCGTGATCACGACCGCCCAGATTCCGGGCCGCCCCGCGCCGCGGCTGATCACCGCTGAGATGGTGACGCCGATGCGATCGGGTGCCGTGATCGTGGATCTCGCGGCGGAATCCGGCGGCAACTGCGAGCTCACCATCGCGGGCGAGACGGTGAAGTCCGGGCCCGTCACCATCCTGGGGCCGGTGGACCTGCCGGCCACGGTCCCGTACCACGCCAGTCAGATGTTCGGCAAGAACATCCTCGCGCTCGTGACCCACCTCTCCTCCAAGGAGGGCGCGCTGGTGCTCGATGCGGCCGACGAGATCACGGGCGCAATGACCGTCGTGCGCGATGGACAGGTCGTCGCGCCAACCACTTCCTGACCGGGTCGATGCTGATTCTCGAACTGTACGTCTTCGTTCTCGCCGCGTTCGTCGGCTACATGGTCATCACGCGCGTGCCGCCGCTGCTGCACACGCCGCTGATGTCGGCCACCAACGCCATCTCCGGCATTTCCCTCGTCGGCTCCATGGTCGCCGCCGGCTCGCAGCGCGGCACCATCGCCACGGTGCTTGGTTTTGTGGCGGTCGTCTGTGCCACTACCAACGTGGTCGGCGGCTTTCTCATCACCGACCGCATGCTGAAGATGTTCCGCCGCGACCCGTCACACACGCGACAGCCCGCCGCGCCGCCCGCCGGAGAGAAGTAGACGATGCGCGAGCTCGTCACCCAGATCACATATCTCGCGGCATCGATCCTCTTCATCCTCGGCCTCCGCAGTCTCACCCGCCCCGACGAAGCACGGCGCGGGATGCGACTCGCCGCGATCGGTATGCTGTTCGCCATCTGCGGCACGCTGATGAACCACCAGATCGTGGACTATCGGTGGATCGCCGCGGGGCTCGTCGTGGGCACGCTCATCGGCTACCCGCTCGGCATGTGGGTGCCCACCACCGCCCTGCCGCAGCGAATCGCCTTCTCGCTGAGCTTTGGCGCGCTGGCCGCCACGCTGGTGGGAGTCAGTGAGTACTACACGGCGTTTCACGGCGGCGAAGGGACGATCGCACCGGCCAAGATGGCGGCGCTCGGGTTCGAGGTGCTGCTCGGATCGCTCACGGTGACGGGCGCGCTGATCGCCGCGGGCAAGCTCCAGGAGTGGATTCCCGGCCAGCCGATGACGTATCGAGGGCAGAACCTCGTCAACTTCCTGCTGTTCGGCGTGGCCGTGGTGCTGTTCGGCGCCGTAGTGCTGCACCCGGAGTACACGGTCGCGTTCTACGCGATGATCGGCGTCGCGGCATTGCTCGGCGTGCTGATGGTGCTGCCGATTGGCGGCGCGGACATGCCGGTCGTGGTCGCGCTGCTCAACTCCTATTGCGGGCTCGCCGCCTCGGCCACCGGCTTCGCGCTCGGTAACAGCATCCTGATCATCTGCGGCGCCCTCGACGGTGCATCGGGGTTCCTGCTGTCGGTGCTGATGTCCAAAGCGATGAACCGGTCGTTCGCCAACGTGCTGTTCGGGGCGTTCGGCGGTGAGGCGTCATCCGCCGGGGCGATCGCCGGCTCCGCGCTTCCGGTGCGCTCCGTCTCGGCGGAGGACGCCGCCATTCAGCTCGCCTATGCGCAGCGCGTCATCATCGTGCCGGGCTACGGCATGGCGGTGGCGCAGGCGCAGCACCAGGTGCGCGAGCTGGCCGAGCTGATCGAGAAGCGCGGCGGCGAAGTGAAGTACGCGGTGCATCCGGTCGCGGGGCGAATGCCCGGCCACATGAACGTGCTGCTCGCGGAGGCGAACGTCCCCTACGATCGCCTCTACGACATGGACGAGATCAATGGCGAGTTCCCGCAGACCGACGTCGCGCTGGTGATCGGCGCGAACGACGTCGTGAATCCCGCGGCGCGAGAGGATAAGTCCTCGCCCATCTATGGGATGCCAATTCTGGATGTCGATCGGGCCAAGAGCGTGATCGTACTGAAGCGCGGCATGGCGGCCGGCTTCGCGGGGATCGAGAATGCCCTCTTTCACGCGCCGGCCACCAGCATGCTGTTCGGGGATGCGAAGACGTCGCTCACGCAGCTCGTGAGCGAGGTGAAGAACGCGTAGGCTCGTTGGCGCGGCCGATCACCGCCGGCGCTCCCATTCCGGCGGGTTTTGCTACTTCGAGCAATAATCGGATAGCTTGCAAGGGCTCCCCTGTCGCAATCTTCCTGCGCACCCAGGAGGAGTCTTATGTCCACGATGATGAAGCCACGCCCCGCCCGCACCGATGCCCACCTCGACCTCGCCGAGCGTGTGCGCCGGTACATCGACACTCATGTGGATGAGCCGCTCCCACTCGCGCGCCTTGCGCGCGAGGCGGGAGTCAGCCCGGCGCATCTACAGCGCACGTTCACGCGCGTGGTCGGTCTGTCGCCGCGTCAGTACCAGGAGCAGCATCGCGTCGGCGCCTTCAAGAGCGCGCTGCGCGACGGTCGCACGGTCAGCAGCGCCACGTACGAGGCAGGCTTCGCCTCGGGGCGCCGAGTCTACGAGACGGCGCATGACGCGTTGGGGATGACGCCGGGGGCGTACCGGCGCCGCGGTACCGGCGTGACCATCCACTACACGGCTGTCCCCACCTCGCTGGGCCTCCTGCTGGTCGCCGTCACGGAGCGTGGCGTATGTAGCGTCTCGCTCGGCGACGACGAGGGAGCGCTGGTCGAAGCGCTGCGCGCGGAATATCCCCAGGCCGAGCTGGCGCGGGCAACCGATGCGAACGACCGGCTGGTGGACGCGGTGGTGGCTCACGTGGAGGGGACGGCCGGCGCTCACGAGCTGCCGCTCGACGTACGCGCCACCGCGTTCCAATGGCAGGTCTGGCGCGCGCTGCAACGCATTCCTGAAGGGGCGACGCGCAGCTACCAGGCGGTGGCGGAAGAGCTCGGCCGCCCCACCGCCGCCAGGGCGGTGGCGAGGGCGTGCGCGAGCAATCGCGTGGCCGTGCTCATCCCCTGCCACCGCGTCGTGCGTGGCGATGGTGCGCTCGGTGGCTATCGCTGGGGCATTGCGCGCAAAGCTGCGCTGCTCGCGCGCGAGGGCGCCCGTCCGGCGGTGTAACTTCCGAGCCTCGCGGGTCGTACGTTCAGAGGAGCGGGGCTCGGAGTGAGCCTCCGGCGACCCGTGAGGTATGCATGTCCCTTTACGCCTTCGTGGAACACCAGGCCGCAGCGCAGAGCGCGGATCAGGCCGCGCGCACTCAGAGCAGTGATCTGCGCGAGACCATCCGTCAGATCACCCTCGACGCGCAGGCCGCGGCGCAGGACGCGCAGGTCGCAGCAGCCCAGGCTCGGGCTTCGGCCGCTGCGCGAGCCACGAGGGCTCAGGGTGGTGGCAGAGCGAGACAGATCACGATCGACGAGCATGGCATCGTCGTGGGCCCTCGAGCGCCGGATGCGCCCGTGTTGGCCGGTCAGCCCAGCACGATCTACATTCCCTCCCGTGGCATGGACAACGTGATCCCACCCCAGGCGGTGGATCTCGCGTTCGGCTTCTTCATCATGTGCGCGGTAATGGTCATCGGCTGGCCACTGGCGCGCGCGTTCGGTCGGCGCATCGAGCGTCGTGGCGCCACAACGGCGATCGATCCCGCGGTCTCCGGACAGCTCCAGCGAATCGAGCAGGCGGTGGATGCGATGTCGATCGAGATCGAGCGCATCTCCGAGTCGCAGCGATTCCTTGCCAAGCTGCAGTACGGGGCCGCCGAGCGTGACGCGCTATCCTCGGCGGAACGTCGCTGACACCGGCGGCGGTCGGCGACATGAACGAGAGGGGCGGCCGAATCGGCCGCCCCTCTCGCGTTCCTGGTGCGTTGACCGCGGTGGTGACTAGTGCCCGCGACCGTGCCCGTGCCCGCGGTCGTCGTCATCATCGTGATCGTTGCCACGACCGTTGTTTCCCTTGTGCTCCTTCTTCCACTGCTTCTCCCGCTCCTTCTGCGCCTTGCGCTCGTCCTTCAGCTGCTCCCGCTGGGCCCTCTGCTGCTCCTTCCACTGGTGCTCACGCTCCAGCCGCGCCCGTTCGATCTCACGCTCCCGACGCTCGCGCTCCCAGCGCTGCGCATCGCGACTGTCGCGGCCGTACGCGCCGGTGCGGTACGGATCGAGTCGCGGATCGTACTGCGAGCTGCGCGGGTCGAGGCGCGGGTCGTATTGCGGGCTGCGCGGATCGAGGCGGGGGTCGTAGCGGCCGTTGCGCACCGTACCGGCCGGATAATTCCGGTTCGGATACGAGGGCTGCGTCCGGCTGCCGTAAATCACGCGACCGTTCGCGGGCACGTTGCGCTGTGCCGTCGTGCAATCCGTCGGCGCGGGCTGGCGTCCGGGCGGCAGACCGTCGATCCAGATCCGGCACATGCCGGCCGGTGGCATCTGCCCTGGCGGGATGTTCGCCGTGGGATAGACGGTGCCCGTGGTGCCCACGGAACCGATCGGGCTGTTGGTGCCGACGCGTGAGCCCTGGCGAATCTGCGCCTGCGCCGACGTTGCGGCGACCAGAAGTACCGCGCCCATTGCGACGGAATGACCAAATCTATTCATCAGAATCCTCCTCGATGTGCCGCGCACGCGCGCGACGGTGGGACGGTGCTGCATTGGTACTGCTTGCAATCGATACGCCCTCTCAGCGGCCTCGACCTTCAATGCGGCGAGGGTGGTGCTGGAGCATGATCGGGTGGATCCAGGGGAGCGTCGCGCTGGGTCAGGAGTTCCAGCGCCTGCACCAGGCTTCGTCCGTCCACCGACAGCCGCCGCGCCGCCACCATGTGCTGCACGTACCATCGTCCTCGGCGGGTGCCGAGCTCGTCGTAGCGCACCCCGCCGCCACTGGAGGACGAGTGGATGATGCGACCGGCACCGGCGTAGATGGCGACGTGCGAGACCGGCTGCTTCGATTCCGCGAACAGCATCAGGTCGCCCTGCCGCAGCGAGGAGACTCGTGCCGACACGCTGGCCCCGGCTCTCGCCTGCTCCCGCGACGTTCTCGGGAGCCTCACACCTTGCTGCCCATACACGTACCGCACGTAGCCGGAGCAGTCGAACCCTGTCTGGGGTGAGCTACCGCCCCAGCGGTACGGGACGCCGAGATACCCTTCCGCCGTCCCCAACACCGCTGCAGCTGAGGGCGCCGAACCGCTGCGCGATCCGGAGGTCGGCCGGGATCCGGTTGGCCCTCCAGCGAGAATTATGGTGGACAGGACCTCCGCTGCCGATCGATTCGCTATTCCCTGCGCGCAGCTCGTGAGCGCGAGAAAGCAGAGCGGGGCAAGCGGCGATAGGGGAAGAACGGGAGTGATGCCCGAGGAGCGCATGCCGCCGTTGAAGGCAGCTTTCCGGCCACTGCCGTGCGGCGCTGCAACTCGTTGCCACACTGAACTTTATGACGTGGCGTGACCGGCGACACAGGCCCAGATTCGTCCTGAATTGGCTACAAATGTGTGCGCCGGATGAGACAGCCGACGCTCAGCGACGCCCGTGTCCGGAGCCGGGCAGTACGCCTGTGCTGAGGCCGTGCGTGCCGCCGCCGAACGCGCTGGTGCCCTGACCCATCGAGGAGCCGGCACCGAGGTGGTTCAGATATGGGAATGCGGTGCCGAACGCCATGCCCACGCTCCACGTCGGGGCGGCGCCGCCCAGTCCGTGGCTCGCGTTCAGGTGCAGGGTGGTGGCTCCCACCACGACCAAGTCGAGACCGCCGCTGACCGACATGGAACGACCGATGGTCGCGTCGTAAGAACCGAGGTCGGTGCCGAACCCGGCACTCACCGAGCATCGCTCGGTCACGGCGTACCCTGCGCTGGCGTCGCCCCAGCCGTCGCTGCCTGTGAAAGCAGATTGCGTCGTGAAGCCGGAGAGCGAGCGGCCCGCGCCCAGGTGAGTCCAGATCCGTTCGCTGGGTGCCAATCCCAGTCCGATGCTGAGCGACGAGCCCAGCCGGCCGGTTCCGAAGCCGCCGGCGGTGTCGCCAAGGGGCAGCATGACGCCGAACGATCCCGAGACCGTGGGCTTGTATGCGACCGAAAAGGCGTGAGTGGCCGTCGCCTCCAGCGGCACGTCGGTCAATCCGCTCCTCGGTCCCCGCGTCGTGCTCGACGTCGGCTCCTCGACGCGCACGCCGGTCGGAGTGCCGGACAGCGAGAACCACCGGGTGGGCGCCCATCGAATGAGTGCGCCGAGTGCCTGTTCGCTGCGGCCCTCCTTGTAGTGGAGGGCGCCGGTGGCTAGGCCGAACTGAAGCCCGAGACGCACGCCTTCGTCGTCGACGCCGGCGTCGGCGCTGTCGACGGCGCTGTCGACGGCGACGGGAATCGACGTCGGAGTCTGCTGAGCCGCGAGCGGCGCGATGGCCGACAGCAGCGCGACGAGTTGATATCGGAACGGTAGCATGGACGGTGCTGATGAAGGGAATTCACACGAGCTCGAGCTCTACCGCGTTGACCGAGAGCGCGCGGTTGAGGTAACAATGCACGCCGCACGCGACCAGTCCGGCGTCGGCGAAGATTCGCCGGTATTGCGACTTGCTCCGCGGGTGCCAGTCCTCGAGGTCACCCTCCATCTCGTCGCCGGTCGTGTACGCCTCGAGGAAAGCAACTCCGCCGAGCAGCGTGGCGATGTGACGTACGCCACGCTTCAGCGCGTCGGTTGGGACGTATTGAAGCATGTCGGCGCAGACGATCAGGTCGTATCCCCTCCCGAGCTGGAGCTCGGCGAGCTTCTCGAAGCTGCCGAGCCGGATGCCGCGGCGCTTGCCATGCCGTGCGACGACCCATTCGCTCGGGTCGATGCCCACATATCGGAGGCCAGGCCGCATGCGGCGCAGTTCCGTGCCCCATACCCCCTCTCCCGCCCCGATGTCGAGCACGGACCGGAGCTTGCGACCCAGAAAATACTCGGCGACCGCGGCGGCCATGCGTATCTTGCGCCGTACGGAATCCGGCGAATGGACCCGTGTGCGCGGGTCGCGGTACCACCTGGTGAAGTACGCTTCGTCGTAGGACTTACGGCCGGCGCGAGCCGGCACAGATGGAGAGACCATGGGGATCGGACGTGAGGTGCAGAGACTGATGCCGGAGCGGGCGCGGCGTGCGCAGCGCGGCATTCTGCTGACGGCCCTGGCGGGCCTGGTGTTGCTGGGCGCCTGCTTCAGGAACACTAACCCCGATGAAGCGGCGGAGCCGATACCTCCAACGAGACTTCGCGTGGAGAATCAGGCCTTCCTCGACCATAACATCTACGTCTATCGCAGCTCCCAGCGCATCCGGCTTGGGACGGCGAATGGGAACAGCACGACGCGGATGACGATTCCGCAGAACCTGATCTTCGGCGCCACGCCGCTCCGCTTCCAGGCCGACCCGATCGGGGGCAATCGGGCGTCGACCTCTCAGGAGATCACCGTGTCGCCAGGCGACGAGGTCACCCTCGTCATCCCGCCCCGGTAGGGATCTGACGAGCGGGCCGCCGAGGAGCGCACGTTGACGGCGGCGCCTACCCTGCTCCGTGTCGGAGCCGGGCTTGCCGCGCTCGTGCTGCTCGCGGTAGCAGGGGTGCTCGGCTACATCTCCGTCGTCGCGCTTCGGAGGAGTGAAGGGGTGTTCATGCCGGCGGGGTACGTCGCGCTCGCCTGCCTGGCCGGCGGCGTATTTCTGATACGCCTCGCGGCGCGGGGTTGAGGGCGGTGGTGGGCGGTGGTGGTTTCAACCTTCGACCGGACGGTGCTGTCGAACGCTCGTTGGTGATCGCTCCCCACTATCCCATACACATGTCTTCCCAGCATCGGTTCCCGGCGCTCGTCGCCGCGCTGCTTCTCCTGCCCGCCCTCGCCAGTGCTCAGTCACTGGTCGGGCGAGACGACTCGGTGTACACCTGGCGCGGCCAGCTTCCGGCCGGCGCGCAGCTCACGGTGCGCAACTACAACGGTCCCATCGATGTGCGTGCGGCGAGCGGCAACACGGCCGAAGTGCGAGCCGAGAAGCGAACGGGCCGCGGTGGTGGCGACCTCCGCGACGTCGCGTTCGACGTGAGTACGTCGCGGAATGGCGACGTCGTCATCTGCTCCACGCTCCGAAGCAACAATCCATGCGACGAGGATCGCCATGGCTGGAACGACGACGATGGCGGTTGGCGTCGCAACGTGACGGTCGCGATGACGGTGCTCGTGCCGCGGGGCGTGGCGGTGAAGGTCGGGACCGGAAATGGGGCGGTGTCCGTTGAGGGCGTGGCAGGCGAAGTGAACGCATCCACGGGCAATGGCCGCGTCACGGTATCCGGCACGGATGGCCAGGTTCGGGTCTCCACCGGGAATGGCGACGTGGATGTCCGCGGCGCCAAGGCTGCCGTAAGGGTCTCCACGGGCAACGGGCGAGTGTACGTCGTCACCGCGCAGGGACCGGTAGACGCGCACACCGGCAACGGCGACATCGACGTGCAGATCAGTGCGCTGCGCTCGGCCGAGAACATGGGCTTTCACACCGGGAGCGGTACGGTGCGAGTCACGCTGCCGGCGAACTACAACGGCGACCTCGACGCGTCGACCGGCAACGGCGACATCCGTTCCGACTTCGACCTCAAGGTGCAGGGCCGGATGAGTCCGCGCCGAGTGCACGCGACGATCGGCACTGGTGGTCCGACACTCCGACTGACGACCGGAAACGGGCGGGTGGAGTTGAGGAAGGCGAACTGACGAAGAGACGGTGAGACAGTGAGACGGTGAGACGGTAGGAGGGTGAACGGCGAAGGGCACACAGACTCACGTCGGTGTGCCCTTTTGCCGTTCACGGTCTTACCGTTTCACCGTCTCACCGTTTCACGGCATTGTCGTTCCTATGCCGCCATCTGTCCTTCCGGCACCCACACCGGACGGCCGCTCTTCACGGCACCGACACATTGAAAGCGGGCTGGGGGAAATCCCGATACTCCGATCTCCAGCGAGTCACCGGCGCGGACGGGGATCTTTTCCCCGAGTAGCACGACGGCTTCGTCGAAGGAGTCACTCTCCACGACCCCGGCCTGGCGAACCGATTCCGGGCCAGAGCTGATCGCGAACTGATATTTGCTCAAGTGGGCCTCCGGTTTGGCTACGACAGTAATACCCCGGATGGCGGGAAAGTTTGCTGGTGCGGGCGCTGGCGGAGGCGCCGCCGGCCAAGCGAAGAGCCGACGCATCGCGTCGGCTCCAGCGCCCCGTACTCCCGCGCCCCGTAAGCGAAGGCGGGTATGCCGCCGAGCGCCCGGCTTTACGGGTTCAGCCAGTACGACCACTTGATGAGGAACGTGTTGTTCGGGTGGTCCCGGAACGCCGAATCGTAGTCGCGCGACAGGGAGTAGTTGTCCATGTACCCGTCCTGGCCCGGCACCAGGTTGTTGCTCCGCCCCTGCTGCCACACGGCGAACAGCGTGCTGCCCGGACGATACTCGTAGCGCAGCACGGCGCTCGAGCGGAACTGGCGGTAGTTGAACCCGTCGAAGATGCCATTCCCCGACCGGTACGGCTTGAATCGGTCGGCATAGCTGTCGGCGCGCGGGTTGGCGAGCTCCTTCCAGTCGGAGTACACGCCGTTCGACACGAAGGGCTCGCCGTAGAACTGGAACGAGAGGTTCGGCGTGGCCGTGAAGTTGAGCCGGGAGTTCAGGCTGACGGTCGTCTGGTCGAGGCGGGCGAAGGTGTAGTGCGTGGTGTCGCTGCCGAGCGCGCCGTAGTTGTCGTAATGCTGCCAGTCGCTGGTGTAGCGCTCGTAGTTGAACCCGAACGACGTGGAGAAGCGGCTCGAGACGCGGAACTCCAGGTGCGGGTTGACGTAGGCGTCGTACGAGCGCCCCTCGTCGCCCTTCCAGCCGCCCCACCACAGGTTCCCCGTCACTGCCCGACGATTGTCGGTCTCGATGCCACTCCAGAAGCTCTTGCTCGGCGAGCGGCGGATGGCTGGCCCGCCCCGAGCGTCGCGATCGGCGTAGGACGGGAGGAACTCGTTGCCGTTCACTCCGAAGTGCACCCAGTAGTAGTTCGGGAGCTGCACGTGGAAGTTGTGATTCACGCCGGAGCCGAGTCGCAGCCCGTCCGTCGTCCAGCGCTCCTGGAAGTTGAAGTTGAAGAAGGCGCGCTGATAGTACTTCGACGGCTTCTGGTACTGGAGGGCGAACCAGTTCCGAAAGAGCTGCTCGTCCGCACGCTGCTGGTAGCCGAGGTCGTTGGACTCGAAGCCGGGGGAGAAGCGCTGGTACACGGTCTGGAAGCGCGTGATGCCGCCGCCGAACTTGCTGAACGAGATGCGCTCCGCGTCGCCGCGCAGCGAGGTGCGCATGGAGTCGAAGGCGATCTGGTCGTCAGGACGCTGGTACGCGTGCACGGTGTTCGACTGGAGCGCGGCGATCGCCTGCCGCGATCCACGCATGTCGCTCATCGCGGCGAAGCTGCGGATCTCGTAGTTCTTGCTCCAGAACCGGCGGCGGAGGTCGAAGCCGCCGGTGTAGGCACCGCTGCGCAGATAGGGTGTCGAGCCCGCATCCAGCTTGCGGTTCACGGCGGTGAGCATGAGGCCCATGTCGCCGTTGCCATCGTCATGGTCGCGCTGCAGGCGCACCACGCTGTAGTTGGTGCTCGGCTCGATCGCCACGAGCTGCCCATCGATCCTGGTGACGCCGTCCACGCGCTGCGTCACGGCGTCGAGCAGGCCGATCGAGAAGCCGTTCGCGAGGCGTCCCGTGAGCTTGGCGGCTGTCGCGATCGGCGTGGCGGTTGCGCTGGTGGCGTCGCCGTAGTCGCCGGCGAGCTGAGGATTCCGGCCGATGCGCCGCGAGTAGAAGAGGCCCGTGCAGCCGGAGTCGATGTCGCCGCAGCTCGTATTGAAGGTGAAGATCCCCGCGCCCTCGAGGAAGAACGGACGGCGCTCCTCGAAGAAGCTCTCGAACGCGGTGAGGTTGAGCTGCGCGGGATCGGCTTCGACCTGCCCGAAGTCGGGATTGATCGTCGCGTCGAGCGTGAGGTTCGACGAGAGGCCGTACTTGAGATCCATGCCGGCCGTGATCTTGTTGGGATGATCGTAGCGGGACAGTCCCGCCGGCGGCGTGGAGCCGAAGTCACGGGTGTCGTTCTTGAGCACGGCGTACGGCAGCAGCTCGAGGCGCCGCGGCGTCGGCAGGCGGCCGATGCCGCCCAATTCGCCCGCCTGGGACACGTACCCCTGCGAGTTGCGATGGTAGAGCGGCCAGGAGATGCGCGCTCCCGTGCGCGCGACATCGCGCACGATCATCAGGCCGAAGGTGTGCTCGTCACCGGGTGCATAGCGGATCTGGCTGAAGGGAATGCTGAACTCCGCCACCCAGCCAACGGAATCGATCTTCGTGGCGACGTTCCACACCGCGTCCCACGACGCATCTTCGTTGTTGTCGTTCGAGACGTAGAAGTCGCGCTTCACGCCGGCCGGGTTCACGATGAACTCGAATCCCGTCTTCTTGTCGTGATAGGAATCGATGACGAGCTTGAGCTGCTCGGACGACGTCCGCACATCGCGACGCGAGAGCAGCGAGACGATGCTGTCGGGCGCGGGATCATACATGCGCGCCAGCACGTAGAGGTTGCGATCGTCGTACGTGACGCGCACCTCCGTCTTGAATCGCGTCTCCTGTCCCTCGTTCGGATCGTACTCGAGGAACTGGTCGATGACCTGCGCGGTCGTCCACGCGGGGTCGTCGGTGCGCCCGTCGAGCACGGGCGGCGTGGCGGCGCGCGACGCGATCGCGGCGGTCGCGGTGGCGCGGCTGCCGACCGCGCTGCCCATCGGAGCCGCGGGATGTCCCGCAGTCGTCACGGTCGTCGAGCTGGTGGCCGCTTTCGTCTGAGCATCGGCGTTCGGCACGATGAGAAGCAGCAACGTCGCGGCGAAGCCGGCGCGAGCGAGGAGGGAGAGTGGGCGAGGCATGGCGCCATCCTGGTGGGCGCGGAGGAGAGAGTGGCGTGTCGCCGGTCCCCTACACGCGGGTGCACCGACTAGGACAACATCAATTCTCCAAGGGTTGGAACGCTCGATTGATTCAGTGACCGAACGACCGACCCTTCACGTCCGCGCATGACGCGCCAGGCTAGAATGGATTGCCGCATGTCGCGTCATGCGCGGGACGAACCGTGCATTCCGCGGGACGAGCCGTGTGGGCATGGCGCGTGGACGGGACTCGGCGCAATGCCGCGTTCCCCCTCGCGTTGCCACTGGTTAGCATTCGCCAATGCCGAACACTCAACTGCGTCCCGCCCTGGCCGCGCTCGCGGCCGACCCGACCACGACGACAGTCCGCCGGCTCTGGAAGGCCCTCACCACCGAGGAGCGCGCGCAGGCCGTGACGGCGGCGCTGGCCGACGATGAGAACGGGTGGGTGAAGACGACGACACGCGGTGCGATTGCCGGCGCGCTCAAGTTCCGCCCACAGACCGTAGCCACGTGGCCGCGCGCGAAGATCGTGAGCGAGGCGGCTCGACTCCCGCTCGACGACGTGCAGCTCCTCAGCGCCTACCTCAT
>JBJMNM010000768.1:0-10661 GCA_045804305.1 Gemmatimonadaceae bacterium
CTCGAGCATCGCCAACGAATGTCACGCTGAGCGCGAGCTGGCCCTTGGGCGCCGGCGTGACCGCGATTCGCTGCACCATCACCGACCGCGTGCCTTCCACGACCGTCTTGCCCGCCAGCACCGACGCGAGCGCGCGCGACGCCGTGAGATAGTCGACGAATCCGTCCATCGCGATGTGAAAGCCGTTCGACACCGTATCGTGCGCGAGTGGTGGCAGGGGCGACGACCGCATGGACGGCTCATCGCGTCCCGTCACGATGCGCGGCCGGGCGTCCAGGCTCACCGGCACCGTCAGCACCTTGTCGCGGCCGCTCACGGCGCCCATGCGCAGCCGCTGCGGGGCCAGCACGAGCCACACTCCATCGGCGAGCTGGATCGGCTTCGCCAGCAGTCCCCACCATTCCTCGAAGTGGTCGCGCAGGTCCACCTCGGCCACCTTGCGATCGATGTCCCCGAGGTGGCTCACCAGCGCCGAGCGCGCGGCCTCCACCACGCGGGGCGTCATGTCGCGGTGCAGCAGCGTCACGTCGCAATGGTCGCGGGGCGCATTCGACGCCGGCGCCACGCGCACCACCTTCGCCTTGGACGCGAGGTGCCAGTCCGGAGTGAGGGTGAGCGGGGCAGCGAGCTCGATCACGACTCGAGGCCGCTCCGACTCGCGCTCGCCTCCGCACCCCGCGCTCAACGTCGGGCCGATGGGCGGCTTGTAGAACCCCTGGGCGCGGTAGGCCACCGTGGCCCGCAGATGCACCTGATTGCCCTCGGCGAAGGCGGTGAACGGACCCCGCGAGGCCTCGAACGCGTAGTGGCGCCGCTCGTCGGTCCCGATCATGCGAACACTGTCCATCGAGCCGAAAGTCGTCGGCACCACGTGCTCCACCACGCGGACCATCGTGGAGAAGTCATATTGCAGTGGGACGCTGAACCGGGATACTTCAGTCGAGGCAGGCGGAGGCGCGGAGGCGTCGGGCGGGGCGCTGGCCGTGGCGGGCGGCTTGGGATTGCACGCCACCAAGGCGAGCAGACCGCCGGCCGCCACGCTCGCACGGACTCGACGCAACGCTGAAGGATGGGGCAGACGCGGGCTCCGGTAGGACGTCGGGGGCTGCACAACGCTACGAGATGCGAGGCTCGCGCGCGAGTCTGGCACATTGCACGAGGAACGGTCATGCACGTGGATCCACGAGCCGGCAAGCCCGCCGAGCAGTCGATGCTCGCCAACATCCCGCGGCTCGTCAGCGAGTACTATACGCGGCAGCCCGACCCCGCGAAGCGCGAAGAGCGCGTCAGCTTCGGCACGTCGGGGCACCGCGGCTCGTCGCGCAACGGCGCGTTCAACGAGCGCCACATTCTCGCGATCACGCAGGCGATCTGCGAGTACCGCACGCGAAATAACATCGACGGTCCGGTGTACCTGGGCATCGACACCCACGCACTCTCGGAGTCGGCGTACGGAAGCGCCCTGGAGGTGCTCGCGGCGAACGAGGTCCCCACGATGATCGACGCGCGCGACGGCTTCACGCCCACGCCGGCGCTGTCGCACGCGATCCTCCGTCACAATCGCGGGCGCACCACGGGCCGCGCCGACGGCATCGTCGTCACGCCGTCCCACAATCCTCCGGAGGACGGCGGGTTCAAGTACAACCCGCCGAACGGCGGACCGGCCGACACGAGCGTGACGAAATGGATCGAGGACCGCGCGAACGCGCTGCTCGAGGCGGAGCTGCGCGGCGTGAAGCGCATCCCGCTCGCGCGGGCCCGGGCGGCTTCCAGCACTCGGCGCCACGACTATCTCGATGCGTACGTCGCGGATCTGCCGAAGGTGGTGGATCTGGACGCGATTCGCGGATCGACGCTGTCGTTCGGCGTGGACCCGTTGGGTGGGGCGGGGGTGGCGTACTGGGGTGAGATCGCCGACCGCTACAAGCTGCCGCTCACCGTGCTGAGTGACGTGGTGGATCCGAGCTTCCGGTTCATGTCCGTCGATTGGGACGGCCGCATTCGCATGGATTGCTCGTCGCCGTACGCGATGGCTCGGGTCATCGGCATGAAGGACCGGCATGCCGTGACGTGGGCGTGCGACACCGATCACGACCGGCATGGCATCGTCGCGCGCAGTGTGGGACTGCTCAACCCGAATCACTATCTCGCCGTCGCGATCGACTACCTCGCGTCGCATCGAACAGGATGGAAGGCCGACGTCGGCATCGGCAAGACGGTCGTGAGCAGCAGCATGATCGACCGCGTCGTCGCGCGCCTTGGCCGTCGTCTCATGGAGGTGCCGGTCGGCTTCAAGTGGTTCGTCGACGGCCTCACCGACGGCGCGCTTGGCTTCGTGGGCGAGGAGAGCGCGGGCGCCACCTTCCTGCGCCGCGACGGCAGCGTGTGGACCACGGACAAGGACGGGATCATCCTCGGCTTGCTGGCCGCGGAGATGACCGCCGTCACGGGGCGCGATCCCGGCGAGCGGTATGGCGATCTCACGCGGGAGTTCGGCGCTCCGGCCTACGAGCGCATCGACGCCCCCGCGACACGCGAGCAGAAGGCGGTGCTCGCCGCCCTGTCCGCGCGCGACGTGACGGCCACTGAGCTGGCGGGTGAGCGCATCCTCCGAACCATGACGACGGTGAACGACGCACCGATCGGTGGTCTCAAGGTGGTGACCGAGAATGGCTGGTTCGCCGCGCGCCCGTCGGGAACGGAGGACGTCTACAAGCTGTACGCGGAAAGCTTCCTGGGGCTGGAGCACCTGCGTCGGATCCAGCGCGAGGCCCAGGAGCTCATCAGCCGCGCGTTCGAGAAGGCGGGCCGTCAGTGAGTGACTCCGCGGGCGAGGGATCTGCCACTAGCGAAACGCATGTCCAGGCAGAAACGTAGGGCGTAATGCCATTCGGCCTTTCGCGACCCAATCCAGCCCCGACGAATGCAGAACTCCGGCGTGCTCCCTCCTCTTCCTCCTCTTCCTCCTCCGCCTCGCGCGCTCCCCGCCATCCCCCAGGTGCAGGTGAAGGTGAATGGGGTCCCGATCAACCAGGATCCAACGGCCGTGTTGAAGGCGGCCGAAGCGGCGCGGCGCGAGCTCGGAAATCAGCTCGATAATCTTCAGGATCGGCGCAACAACCTCTCTGAGAAGCTCCAGGAGCCGTTGGTCCGCGGCGCTGATAGGGGAGGGCTCGAGGCGCGGATCGCCGAGGTCGACGCGCGCATCTCGGCCGTCGACAAGCAGATCGCCGCGGCGGACGCGGAAGTGGCCAAGGCGGCGGGCGTGCCGGGCGCGTACGTGGAGCCGCCACCGTTCCAGAACAACGGTCCGCCGGAAGAGGCGTTCGTGCTCGGCGGCATCTTCATGATCATCGTGCTGCTCCCCCTCAGCATCGCCTTCGCGCGCAGGATCTGGCGTCGCGGCGTCGTCACGGTGTCGGCGCTGCCACAGGAAGTCATGGACCGGCTCACGCGGCTCGATCAGGCCGTCGACTCCATCGCCGTCGAGGTGGAGCGCATCGGAGAAGGGCAGCGCTTCATGACGCGCCTGTTCACCACCAAGGGCACGCCGGAAGCGTTGTTGGCGTCGGCACAGCAGAGCGGCTCGGAGAGCGGACTCTCCGAGCGCAAAGTCCGCTAGGGCGCCGATGCAGGCACGGATGCAGGGGGCGGCCCGGATAGCCCGGGCGCGTCGTGCACGATGCGCCCGCCGAGCCACGACGTGTAGCCGATCCCGGCCGCCGCTGCGACCGACGTGACCACGATCGCCGTGCGGAGCCCGCTCGGCATGCGCACCTCGCGCGGGTAGCGCACCAGCCGACGCCAGGCGACCACGGCCACCAGCGCGGCCAGCACCGTGAGAATGGCGGAGATCTTCGCGGCCTGCTCGTGCGAGTCGATTGCGCCCTTTGCCAGATACCACGGGTCGTTCAGCGCGTGATCTGCCGGCTCACCGGTGAAATAGGTCGGCACCGCCGTGATCCCCGCGAGCGTGAGCGACACCGTGGCGTAGAGCCACACGCCGCGCCGCTGCAGGAGCACGGCGAGGATGGTCGCCAGCGCCCCGATCGTCACGAGAATGACGGGGAAGTGGTTGATCAGGATGTGGATGTGTGCCCAGTCCATAGGTACGTCGAGAGAGGTCTGATCCGGCGTCGCCGCAGGCGAGAGCGAAATTCAGGCCGCGTCTCGACCCGATGTCAGGGTGTCACGCGCCACGTCGTGGTCAGCTCGGTCGTTCCCCACACGATGCGCAGACGGCCCCGCAGGTCCGCGTACCCGGTCGTCGGCTGTGGTGAATCGGGGACGAGATACAGGGTGAGCGCTTCCTCCGGCTCCGCGCGCTTTCGTGCGCTCAGCGCGACCCGCCCGAAGTCGAGCGAGGGATCGTACTCCGTGCCCCATGAGCCGGTCCGTCGATTCACGATCAGCTGCCAGCCGCGCGCTGTGTAGAGCACGAACAGTCCATAGTCGCCGCGCGGCACGCGAAGCGTATCGAGCATGAAGTCCACGTCGCTGTGCAGCGTGGTCACCGTGTTGGCGCCGAAGCGCCAGACCGTGTCGAGCGGGATCAAGCCCCCCTCGATCCGCCGTCCGCGCGCGTGAGGTTGACCGTACGTGATCGCGATGCGCGACGGACCGGTCAGCCCCGCATCCTCCTCGTACCAGCGCGTGCCGATCTTTCGCGCGTTGAGGTGGACTTCCACGCTGGCGAAGCTGCTCGCGGCGATGCGCAGCTGCGGCTGCGCGGGCTGTCCCTGGGATACTGCCACGGCTGGCAGCGCAGCCACGCATGTGAGCGTGGCAAAGGCGCGGACGAAGCGACGCATGAGCGGAGACGGTTGAGGAAGATTCGCTCGACGGACGTTCGCCGAATGATGTGCTCGTCGCCGGATGGTGTAAAGCCGGCGGCATCACCGTCGCAGCCGCGACAGCTCCTGCGTGGCGGCGCGGCCGAGCGCGCGTGAGACCAGTGCGACTGGCGACCCGCGACTGAACGCCGCGGCGATCGCCCAGAGAGCGCGCATGGGAAAGCGGGGAGAATCGGACAGTGCGACGATCTCCTCCCACTGATCGGGCTCGAACTTCGCCTTGAAGCGATCGAGCCCCTCGAAGTTGTAGAACCGCCGGCCGTGCGCTCGCAGCCACGTCAGTCCCACGCGCAGCCAGAGCGGCATGCGTCGCCGGTCGAAGTGCGAGTGGCGGGAGAGCGGCGCGAGCCCGAGCGTGACGTAGCTCACACCGGGTGCGGCCAGGGCGCGCATCGCGGCGTCGAGAAGGAGCTCCGCCGTGCCGTTCGGCGCGCGGTGACCGCGGATGATCTGCTCCACCAGCCAGCCATTGCGCGCCGGTATCGGCGACGCCACGAGGAAGCCGCGGACCCGCGCACCGCTCGACGCCACGAACACGCGACGGTCCTCGAGCCGGCTCAGTGTGTCCGGTTCGACCAGGAAATGCAGCGGCGGCAGATGCCGATTGGCGAGCCATTCGGCGAGACAGGTCCGCAGCTCGGTGGCCCCGCGCGTCCGCGCCGCGTCCCACTCCGTCACCATGACGCCCTTGTTCCGCGCCCGATTGAGTTGGGCGCGCAGCGACGCGCGTCGCTCCAGAATGCCGGGCCACCGGTGAGGATCCCAGCTCGGCTGCGCACCGAGACTGGCGGCACTCCACTGTCCGGTGGGAATGAGCAATCGCTCGAGCCGATCCCCCGCGCCGAAATAGCATACCCGCTCCCGCGCCGCCTGCGCGCTCGCGCTGAACTCCCGCACCACGTCGGGGAGCCGAGCTTCCGAGCACACGGGGGCGCCGGCTACCACCCGTGTCCCCGCCTGGCGCACGAACCCCACCACGGCATCACCATCTCGCGAGAACCAGTGCGTGATGCCGGGATTCAGGATCTGATATGCCGTTGCGTTCCACCCGTGCGCGAGCACGAGGTCGCGCGCATGCGACGCGCTGTCGGAGATCAGCACCGCCTTGGCGCCTTCCAGTGGAGTCCATAACTTCGAGGCATGAATCCCTCTCGTCACCCCGATTGATCATGGTACACAGGTGAGCGCATCGAACGCCACGCTCGACAGCCTCGAGACACCGGCGCTGGTCGTGGACCTGGACCGCATGGAGCGCAATCTCGATCGCGCGGCCGCGTACGCCGGCGCGCATGGCCTGGCGCTGCGCCCGCATGTAAAGACGCACAAGTCCACGGAGGTCGCCGCCCAGCAGCTCTCACGTGGCGCGCGCGGGCTCACCTGCGCCACGCCCTTCGAGGCGGAGGTGATGTCGCAGATCTGCGACGACCTCCTGATCGCGTATCCGCCGGTCGGCGAGGCACGCGCGCGGCGACTCGCGCGGCTGCCGAAAGACACGCGCGTCATCGTGGCACTCGACTCGACGCAGGCGATCGACGACGTGGCCGCGGCGGCCCGCGCCGGCCGACGCGCGATCGGCGTGTACGTCGAGATGGACGTCGGCATGCATCGCGTGGGAGTGGGGGCCGTGGAGCAGGCGGCGGCGCTCGCGCGGCGCATTGCGTCCGAGCCTTCCCTGGAGCTGGCGGGGCTGGCGTTCTACCCGGGCCACATTCGCGAGCCGGTCGATCAACAACACGAGACCCTCGAGGAGCTGGGGATCGCGCTCGAGCGGGCGCTGCAGGAGCTGGCCGCTGCCGGCGTGCGCCCTGCCGTGGTCAGTGGCGGGTCCACGCCGACGATGTGGCGCACGCATGAGCTCCCAGGCGTGACGGAGTTCAGGCCTGGAACCTACGTGTACAACGACCGCACGACGGCGGCGATCGGCGCGTGTGCGTGGGACGACTGCGCGCTCACGGTCCTGGCCACGGTCGTGTCGACGGCCGTCCCTGGTCAGGCCGTGATCGATGCCGGCACCAAATCGCTCGGTCGCGAGCCCGTCCGTGGCGCGGCCGGCGAAGGGTTCGGCCAACTGCTCGGCCGTCCCGAGGTGGTCGTCTCGCGCATGTCCGAAGAGCACGGCATCCTCGACCTCGGCGAGACGTCGTGGCGGCCCGAAGTTGGCGAGCGAGTGCGCGTGATCCCGAATCACGTCTGCATCGTGGTGCACCTTGCGGACCTCGTCTACGGGGTGCGAGGCGAGCGTCCGGTCACGAGTTGGCCGGTGGCGGCGCGAGGTCGAGGGCAGCTGGCCATCTAGCGCGCGTGCCCCTTGGAGAAGCGCGCGTGCGCGGGCATCTTTCATGGCGGCCGTCCAGCACACCGCGCGGCCGTCGCCTTCCAGCCTGCCTCATGCCCAACGCCCGCCGCCAAGCCGCCGCTCCGCCTCCTGTCGCGCCGCAGGATCCGATGACCATGGTCCGCGTTCGCGCCGATGCGCTCTACCGTGCCGCCTTCGAGTGCTGCCGGCAGCATGATCGAGCGGCCCGGCTGCACAACTCCACGGAGCCGGAGCTGGAGCACAAGCACGTGGACGCGCTTTGCGCCATGTGCGACGGCTCGCTGTCGGAGATGTCTCAGGCGTACGCCGAAGCGGCTGGCAACGTGCACCCCGATCGCGACGAGGCGTGGTGGCACAAGGCGAACAGTCTCTGGCACGCGAGTCGCGAATACGGGCGCCGTCATGCGGGCTGCGACGCCATGTCGAAGAAGGTGTCGGCGAAGCACAGCGCCGAGCAGCTCGCGTCGATGCAGATGGAGTACGAGCTCGAGGCGTCGGCGCTGCTCGCGCTGCGCCAGGCCGCCGAGGCATATCGCCGCACGCGGCCGGAGCTCGCCTAGCGGCGCTGATCACGTGCGCTCCTTCCTCGACGATGCGGGGCGACGCTGGGAGGTCGTCCTTGGCAAGGCGTCATGGGGAACGCTCGTGCTCATCTTCACCCCGATGGCCGGCGGCGATGCGCGCACCAGCGTGCTGACCGCCGAAACGAGCTTCGACGCGAATGCCGAGCTCGATGCAATGACCGACGACGCGCTGAGGGAGCGACTGCGCGACAGCCATCCCTGGCCCTAGCCCACGCGAACGAATACATGGCGAAGAAGCCGACACGCTCCCGCAAACCCTCTCGATCCTCCGCCGCACGCAAGGCGCCGGCGAAGCCGTCCACCGCCAAGCGCGGGATCCTCGCGCGCTACCCGTGGAAGGAAGAGCCCAATCCATACTTCGAGGTCCGGCAGTCCGCGATTCAGGGGAAGGGAGCCTTCGCCACGCGCAACATCAGGAAGGGCACGCGGCTCGTCGAGTATCTCGGTCAGCGCATCAGCTGGCGCACGGCGGACAAGCGATACGACGACGAGAAGATGGGCCGGCATCACACCTTCCTGTTCACCGTCGACGACAAGACGGTGATCGACGCGGCCGTGAACGGCAACGACGCGCGCTTTCTCAACCACTCGTGCGACGGAAACTGCGAGGCGATCACCGACCGCAAGCGGATCTTCATCGACGCGCGGCGAAGCATCAAGGCGGGCGAGGAGCTGCTGTACGACTACCAGTACGAGCGCACCGACGATCACACCGAGGAGGACGAGAAGTTCTATGCGTGCCGCTGCGGATCTCCCAAGTGCCGCGGTAGCATCCTCGCCCCCAAGCCGGACGCGAAGAAGAAGAAGTGACGTCATGACCGCCCGCACCATCGCCCCCGCGCCGACACTGCGCGCACTCGTCGCGGGAGTGGTGGACTATGCGGGTCTCTTCCCGCCGGCGGCGCTTGGCATGGACGAGGCGGTCGCCGGCTACGCCGCGTATCTCGCGTCGAACGACGCATGGGCGCTCGGCCGCTTCGTCGTCGCGGCCGGCCGGCTCGACGAGCTCTCCGCGGCGGCCGCGCGTCACCGGGCGGCCGCCGCGGAGCCATGGAGGATCAGCGCGCTAGTGGGCGACGATGCTTCCGAGGAGAGCGCGCGCATTCGCGCGTTCAACGCCGCCAACAGAGGCCAGCTCGTCGTGGACGCGATCGAGCTCCGAGTGACTTCGCTCTCGGCGCTCGCGCCGGCACTCGATGCGCTGGGCGCGGAGTTCACCACCTTCGTGGAGCTGCCCGTGCACGACGAGCCGGGTGACTGGCTGCACGCCGTCAAGAGCGCGGGCGCACGCGCCAAGGTGCGCACCGGCGGCATCACCGCCGGCGCCTTTCCCACGACGCTACAGTTGGCGCGCTTCGTCGTGCGCTGCGCCGAGCTTGGCGTCCCCTTCAAGGCGACCGCGGGATTGCATCACCCGCTGCGCGGCGAGCAAAGGCTCACGTACGAAAGTGATGCGCCTTTCGCGACGATGTTCGGGTTCGTGAACGTCTTTCTCGCCGGCGCCTTTGCGCTGCAAGGCATGGCCGAGCATGACGTCGCGCAATTGCTGGAGGAGCGCGATGCAGCCGCCATCGCCTTTGGCGATGAATCCGTGCGCTGGCGTGAGCACTCGATCACGCTCGATGCCCTTCGCCGCGCGCGCGCCACCTTCGCCCTCGCGTTCGGGTCGTGCTCCTTCCGCGAGCCGGTCGACGACCTCCGCCATCTCGCGCTCCTGTGATCAGACCACCCGACGAGACCCATCGCGCCGACCTCGTCTCCTGGATCGAGTCGGCCGCCGCGCCGAACATCGACTTCCCCATCCAGAACCTGCCGCTGGGCGTCTTTCGCGCCGGCAGCCGACCAGCGCGGCCCGGCATCGCGATCGGCGACCAAATTCTCGACCTCGCCGCGCTCGGCGATCTCCTCGACGACGCCAGCACAACGCTCGTCGCGCACTGCGTGCGGAGCGAATCGCTCAACCCGCTCCTCGCTGCGGGCAGGGACGCCATCACGCGACTCCGAGCCGCGGTGAGCCGACTGCTGCGCGCCGATACGCCGGAGGGTGCGCGGGCTCAGCCGCGCGGGAACACGCTTCTCGTCGGCGCCGCGACGGCCGAGCTGCTGGTTCCGGCGCGAATCGGCGACTACACCGACTTCTACGCGTCCATCCATCACGCGACCAACGTGGGCAGCATGTTTCGCCCGGACAATCCGCTGCTGCCGAATTACAAGTGGGTGCCGATCGGCTATCACGGGCGTGCTTCATCGATCGTCGCCAGCGGCCATGCGGTGCGTCGTCCTTCCGGACAGACCCGCGATGAATCCGCGGCCGAGCCGGCCGTCGGTCCGACACGCCGACTGGACTATGAGCTCGAGGTCGGTGCGTTCATCGCGGCGGGCAATCCGCTCGGCCAGCCGATCACGCTGCGCGACGCCGAGCGGCACGTGGCCGGACTATGTCTCGTGAACGACTGGTCCGCGCGCGACATCCAGACGTGGGAGTATCAGCCCCTCGGTCCCTTCCTCGCGAAGAGCTTCGCGACGTCGGTATCGCCGTGGATGGTGACACTGGATGCGCTGGCGCCCTTTCGCGCCCCCGCGTTCACGCGCGCCGAGGGTGACCCCCGGGCGCTGCCCTACCTCCAGGACGACGACAACGAGCATGCCGGCGGCTTCGCCATCACGCTCGAGGCGCTGATCTCCACCAGCCGCATGCGCGCAAATGGAAATGAACCCATGCGCGTGAGCCTCGGCAGCTTCACGACGATGTACTGGACCGTGGCGCAGCTCGTGACCCATCACGCGAGCAATGGGTGCAACCTCCGGCCGGGCGATCTCATCGCGAGCGGGACGGTCAGTGGGCCGACGCCGGAGTCGCGCGGATGTCTGCTCGAGCGCACCTGGCGGGGCAGCGAGCCGCTCACC
>JBJMNM010000769.1:0-13046 GCA_045804305.1 Gemmatimonadaceae bacterium
CGTCTGGTCGCGGTACGGTCCCGCACCCCAGGTGGTCTTGTAGCCCTTCACCGCGAGCAGATCCTTCGCGCCCCAGGGGATGCCGTGCAGGGGCCCGCGATACTTGCCGCGCGCGATCTCGTCGTCGGCCGTCTTCGCCTGTGCTCGCGCGCGGTCCTCGGTGACGGTAATGACGGCCTTGAGCACAGGATCGTATCTCCGGATCCGGCCGAGGTACATCTCGGTCAGTTGCGTGGACGTCACCTTGCGCCGGCGCACTAGCTCCGCGAGCTCGGTGACGGGCAGAAACGCGAGCTCCTCGAGATCGGACGGCACCGCGCGCGCGACGACTCGGCTCCGCCGCGACGGATGCTTCGCGGGCAACGCGAGCGTGACGCCGGGCGGCACGGGATCGAAGACGATCGCCGGCGGCACGGCGTTGTCGAGCGGGATCTTATGCAGCGCCTCGATCTGCTGCTCCTGCGACTTGAGCCCGTCCAGCATCTGCTGGCGCTGCTCGTCGGTGAATTTGAGTCCCGCCATTTCTTCCGCGCACGCGATCGTAGCCACGGTAATCTCGGCGCCTTCGGCCACCTTGGCCCAGAGCACGCCGGGCAGCAGGGTAGTCCCGAGGCCGATGGTGGAGAAGTACGCGAGAAACTTCCGGCGGTCGTGGCCGGTGGTCCCCTGGAGGTTGTCGCTCATTGGAGATGGCGGTGGTAAGGTAGGCTGGCGGTTGGAGTTACGTGTACGGCACGGACCGTCGTCCAGCAAGGCGACGCGGGATACTGGCGTGGTGCTGGCGGCACGCTGCGAGCCGGAGCAGAAACCTTTTCTTGCGCGGTTCGTTCTGAGATACAAACGTTGACGCGCCGAGTCGCGTCAGGGTGAGGCTTAAAAATGGGTGCCATAATCGTTGAGGGGGTGCTCTTCGTCGCGTTGATCGCGGCGGGCGGCGCCCTTCTTTATTGGGTCATGATGATGTTCACGCCGGCCGGCGTGCGCATCCGTCAGACCCGAAATCGCAAGCAGCTCGAGCGCGCGGCCGAGCTGATGTGCCCGATCCACGGTCCGCGCATGGAAGACCAACTGGTACGCCTCTCCAATGGAGATCAGGTGTGCCCCGACTGCTACAAGGAGACCCTCCATGGGTAGCACCATCTCGGATCGTTTCGGCTCGCTGCAGTTCGACCCGTCCACGCGCGACAGCCGGAGAGTCAAGCGCATCGTGTTCGGCGTGATGGCGCTGGTCGCCGTGCTCGTGCTTCTGCCGAACACGTTCACGTACATCAATCCCGGATATGTCGGGATCGTGATCCATCGCGCCGGCGGCGGCGTGGACAAGGTACCGCTGGGACCCGGCGTGCACCCGCGGATTCCATTCGCCACCGGAATCGAGGAATACCCCGTGTTTCTGAAGACGCTGGTCCTCGCGCGCACGCCGCGCGAAGGATCGCCCGACAACGACGAGATCAACGTGAACAGCGTGGAGGGGCAGCCCCTCTCGCTGGACGTGTCGCTCTCGTTCCAGCTCGATCCGCTCCAGACGCCGAAGCTCTATCAGACGTTCCGGACGGACATCAACATGATCTCGCACGGCTTCGTGAAGCAGACCATCCGCCAGGCGCTGCAGGAGGTGGTGGGGCAGGAGCCGGTGGCCGACGTGATCGGGCCGAAGAAGGCCGAGGCCACGGAGCGCGCCCGCAAGGCGATCTCCGACCGGCTCGCGCCGTACGGCTTCGAGGTGAAGCAGTTCACGATCAACGAGCTGCGCGCGCCGGCCACGGTGATGGAGGCGATCAACACCAAGAACGTGATGCAGCAGCAGGCGCTCACCGCCCAAAACGAGCTGCAGAAAAACACCTTCCAGGCGCAGGGCGACTCGATCAAGGCGGCGGGGCGCGCCAAGGCGATCACCGCCGAAGCACAGGCGCAGGCGCACGCGAACGAGCTGCTGGCGCGCAGCATCACGCCGACGCTCGTGCAGTACGAGCTGAGCAAGAAGTGGGACGGCAAGCTGCCACAGGTGAGCGGGGGTGCGACACCGCTCATCCAGTTGCCGAAGCCCTAGCGTCGCAGCGTTTCGTACGCGTGCGCGCACGCGGCGGCCACCGTGGCACCGACGAGCCAGCCCCCCAGCACGTCGGTGCCCCAGTGCCAGCCGAGCGCGACTCGGCTGGCTCCGGTGCCGACGGCGAGCGCCGCGGCGACGGGGAATGCGACGCGCGCGGGCACCATCTCCTCACGCACGAGCAGATATGCTCCCGTCGCGAGCACCGCGGTAGCGTCGGTGGTGTGACCGCTCGGGAACGCCGGCTCTGTCTTGCCGCGACGCAGCGCGATCATGGGCCGCTTTCGGCGATACACCGCCTTCACGGCATGGTGCGCCACGATCGCACCAAGCGACGCGCCGGCGAGCGGAACGAGCACGCGCCGTCGGCGTCCGCCGCGCGTGGCGAGTATCACGAGGGCGACGCCAGCTCCGATGGCCGGATGTAGCCACGGCTCACCGGGCAGAGTGCCCACGCTCGCGGCGGCGCGCAGCCCGCGGCGCAGCGGGCCGGCCGCCCGTTCCAGGGCATCGTCGTAGTCCTGAAGCCGCCGCGTGCGCGTCGCCACGGCGAGCGCCACGGTGACCGCGGCCGCGCCAAGGCCTGCATTGCGCAGTTCACGACGCCGCTGCGTCAGCGTGCCACCGCCGGCAGCCACCGACGCAGCACGTGGAACAGCTGGCCGCGATCTACAGGCTTGTCGAGAATCGCGGCGGCGCCGGTGAGCGCGCTGCGCGATTCCGTTCCAACCGAGCTCACGATCACCACCGGCGTATCACGGAGGGCGTCGTCGGCCTGGAGGATACGCAGCACGTCGTAGCCGCTGATCCTGGGCAGGAGCAGGTCGAGAAAGATGACCGCCGGACGAAGCTCGCGAGCGAGCCGGAGCCCCTCCACGCCCGTCGCGGCGCCCACGGCGCGGCACCCGGCTTCATCGAGCAGGCCACCGAGGAGCACGCGCGCATCCACGTCGTCGTCCACGACGAGCACGAGCGGCGCGGCCTCCGTGGTCAGGATCGGTGCGGCCGCGCCGCGCACGATGGCCGGCATCGCCGTCGGCGTGCGCATGCGTGAGCGCGTCTGTCCCACACCGAGGCGGATGGCCATCGTGGTGCCCTGGCCTTCCACGCTCGACACCTCGAGGCGGTGCCCCATGAGATCGCAGAGCGAGCGCGAGATCGCGAGCCCGAGCCCGGTGCCGCCGAAGCGACGATTGATCATGGACTCCGCCTGCTCGAACACGTTGAAGATCGCGTCGAGCCGGTCCGCGGGAATGCCGATGCCCGTATCGCGCACCTCGAGGCGGGTGGGACATCCGCCGTCGTCCGTCTCGAGACGCACTACGACCTCGCCATTCTCGGTGAACTTGAGAGCATTGCCGATGAGGTTGATGAGCACCTGCTTCATCCGTGCCTCATCGGTGTCGATGGCATGCACCAGCGCCGGGAGCTCCGCGCGGAGCTGCACCGCCCGATCCCGCGTCTGCCCTTCGAGCTCGTCCGCGGTCTCCCGCACCAGGGCGTCGAGCGACACCGAGGTGATCTCGAGGGTCATGTGTCCCGCTTCGATCTTGGAGAGATCGAGGATGTCGTTGATCAGGCCGAGCAGATGACGACCGTTCGTCGCGATGCGGGTGAGATAGGACAGATCGTTGTCGACCAGCCGTCCCGATTTGTTCTTCAGCAGCACGTTGGCGAAACCGATGATCGAGTTGAGCGGCGTGCGCAGCTCGTGACTCATGCGCGCGAGGAAGTCGCTCTTGGCGCGGCTCGCCGCCTCGGCCGCATCGCGCGCGACGATCAGCTCGAGCTCGGCGCGCTTGCGCGCGCTGATGTCGCGGAAGTGCACCACGGCGCCCGAAACGGTTCCGCGGTCGCGCACCGGCGAGGCGGCGTACTCCACCTGAAGGGGGATGCCGTCCTTCCGCCACATCACCTCGTCGTCCACCTCGCATGGGACGCCCTGGGAGGCGGCGCGGCTCACGGGACATGCGTCCGCCGGATACGGGCTCCCGTCACGACGCGAGTAGTGCGTGACCTCATGCATCACCCGTCCGATCAGCTCCTCCGGCTGATAGCCGAGCATCTCCGAGCCGCGGCGATTGACGAAGGTGACCACGCCGTTCGCGTCGAGGCCGTAGACGCCTTCGCCGGATGCATCGAGCAATTGCCGGATGTTGGTGGCGAGGCGCTGCCGTTCCTCGTCGGCGGCACGGCGCTCGGTGACGTCGCGCAGGGTGCCCGTCGTGCCGGCGAAGGTGCCGTTCGGTTCACGCACGGCCCGCGTGCTGGCCTCCACCCACCGGTAGGCGCCGGATTCGTGCAGGTAGCGCACCTCCACGAGGTTGGCGTCCAGAGCGCCCTCGGCGAGGGGACGGAAGGCGTCCAGCAGGATCGCGCGGTCGAAGGGATGCACGTACTTGAGGAAATGCGACCCGAGGCTCTCGCGCCACGGCTGGCCCGTGAGCGTGGCCCACGCGGGATTGAGGAAGGTCCAGAGTCCCTGCGCGTCGGTCCGGAAAAACACGTCCTGCATCTGCTCCACCACCGACCGGTACTTCTGCTCGCTGAGCACGAGCGCTTCCTGCGCCTCGTGACGCTCGGTGACGTCGTGCACGAGGACCATGCGTGCCGGCCGGCCGTCGAACTCCAGGGGATACGAGCTGATCTCCACGCGGCGCAGCGCGCCGGACCTGGTGCGGTGCATGGAGGCTGCGGCGTAGGCGTGGCTGCCGGGCGTGGCCGCGAGCCGCTCGTCGAGGTGCGCCTGCTCGGCTGGCGGACGGATGTCGCGGAGCGTCATCCCGAGAAACTCTTCGCGCGCCCATCCATAGCTGCGCACCGCCGCCTCGTTCACCTCGAGAAAGCGGAGCGTCTCGCTGTCGTAGACCCAGGCAGGCAGCGGCGACAGTGCAAACAGCGGCTGGTAGCGCGCGTCCTCCCGGCCGTCGGCCTGGCCGGTTGGCGGTCTGGTGGTCACGCGCGCAGGGTCGGTGGGGGCTGGAGCCATGCAGGTGGTAGGAGGGACCAACCGGTAACTATCTTGCGTTGTGTCCGCTCGGTGCGCGAGTGCCAATCGCGAGAGCCGATATGGCTGTTCCCCGATCCCATCGAATCCATGCCTGTCGTCCCGTTCGATAGCCTGCCCGACGCGTCCCGCGTATGGGTATTCGGCAGTGACCGGCCGCTCACCGAAGAGGGGACGAAGACACTCCTCAAGGGTGTGGAGGAACATTGTACGAACTGGAAGGCGCACGGCGAGCCGCTCACCGTGGGGAGTCAGCTTCGGGACGATCGATTCCTCGTCGTGGCCGTGGATCAGAGCACCGCCGGAGCCACCGGCTGCTCGATCGACGGCCTGTTTCGCGTGCTCCAGGGGCTGGAATCGAAGATCGGCGCCAACCTCGTGGGCGGCGGCCGCGTGTTCTATCGCGACGGCACGGGCGCGGTACAGAGCGTGTCGCGCGACGCGGTGCCGGGTCTCGCCAGCTCCGGCGCGATCACGAAGGACACGGTGGTGTTCGACACCAGCCTCACCGACCTGGGCGCGTTCCGCTCGGGCTTCGAGAAGCGCGCGAAGGAGAGCTGGATCAAGGAGCTCATGGGTGAGGCAGTCCAGCGGTAGGGCGGTCGGGCGGTGAGGCGGTCAGAGCTCAACGCATCCAGCGGTCCAGGTTGTCGCGCACGAAGTCGTCGTCGTTGAGCTCGGGGTACTGCCGGCACACGCGATCGATTCCCTCGGCCTGACCGGCAGACAGCGTCTCGGTGGGATCGAGGCACCAGGTGCCGGCGAGCAGGCCCTGACGTCGCAGCACCTCGTGAATGCCGGGAATGCATCCGGCGAAGTCGTGCGCTGCATCGAACACGGCGGCGTTGGCGTCGGTGAGCGCGGCTCCTTCCCGCAGCGATGCGGCCTCCACCGATCTGCCGCGAAGGGCGCGCACCCGGTCGAGCATCTGCACGGCGGCCCGCGTCCACACGGCCCACTGCCCGAGCAGCCCGCCCATGACGTGGCGCACCCCCGCCCGTCCACCCGTGTGCACGGGAAAGGGCGTGAGGAGATCGAGCAGGATGTTGTCGTCGTTGCCGGTGTAGAGCACGAGATCGTCGCGGCCGGAGTCGGCGACGGCGCGGACGACGTCGAGCGTGCGATAGCGGTTGAACGGCGCGATCTTGATGGCCCATGCGCTCCTGATCTCGGCGAACTCGCGCCAGAAGGCGTAGCTCAGCTCCCGACCGCCCACGGCCGGCTGGAGATAGAAGCCGAACACCGGCAGCACCTCGGCGACCGCGCGGCAGTGGCGAATCAGCTCCGCATCGCTCGCCTGCGAGAGGCCGCCGAGGCTGAGCAGCACGAGATCGTAGCCGAGCGCCGCGGCGATCTCCGCCTCCGACACCGCCTGGCGGGTGTCACCCACCGCGCCGGCGACGAGCGCGAATGGCGTGGGATCGCCCGCGCGTGCGGCGCGCGCCGTCTCCGCGGCCAGCTCGAGCACCGGGCGGTAGAGCCCGTGGTGCGGATGGCGAATCGCGAACTGCGTGGTATGCACTCCCACCGCGATGCCGCCGGCGCCGGCATCGACGTAATAGCGAGTCAGCGCGCGCTGGCGGCGCTCGTCGAGCGTGCGGCGGGCCGTGAGCGCGAGCGGATGCGCCGGAATGACCTGACCGGCGCCCAGATGTGCGCGAAGGCCGACCGCGTCAGAATCGTCCATCGCGCTTCTCGTAGGACGTCGGCTTCCCGAGCAGGCGTCCGCCGCCCGTGATCCACTCGACGACCCAGCTGATCAGGGTGTCCAACGGCATCAGCGCATCGCCGAGCAGCTCGCTCATGCGAGCGCTATTGCTGAGCAGGGCGTCCGGCGCTTCCTCGCCTACCACGTGGGCGGCGACGTCCAAGCGCGAGGCAAGCCGGTGCGCCAGGTCGCGCACCGAAAGCGTCTCGCGACCGGCGACGTTCACCACGTATGGCTCCGGTGCCGAGGCGTGCGCCAGCGCGGCGAGCGCCAGCGCGTTCGCGTCGCCCTGCCAGATCACGTTCACGTAGCCCATGGCCACGTCGATCGGCGCGCCCTGCACGAGCCTGAAGGCGAGATCGGTCAGCACGCCGTAGCGCAGGTCGTGGGCGTAGTTGAGACGCACGATCGCGACGCGGGTGCCATGACGCGCCGAGCCGGCCGCGAACAATCGCTCGCGCGCCAGGCAGGAGTTGGCGTACTCGCCGACCGGGGCCGGCTCGTCCGTCTCGCGGGATCCGCCGCGCGACGGCGGCGTGAGCGGATACACGTTGCCGGTGGAGAAGACGACGATGCGCGAGCTCGCGAAGCGCTCGGCGACGAAGGCCGGCACCGCGGCGTTCATCGCCCAGGTGGACGCCGGACTTCCGGAGGTGCCGAACTTCTGGCCGGCCATGAAGATCACATTCGGCGCATCGGGCACACTGGCCAGCGCGTGGGGATCGAGCAGATCGGCGCGCACCGTGTCCACGTCGTGAGCGCGAAGCTCGTCAGCGGCCGCGGCGCTGGACCAGCGCGAGACGGCGATCACGCGGCGGCGCGGGCTCGCTCGCTTGGCCATGCGGGCGAGCGATGGCCCCATCTTGCCGCCTGCGCCGAGCACGACGATGTCGCCGGGAACATTGGCGAGCACCGAGGAGAGGCTCGCGCTCGGCCGCGAGAGTACCTCCTCGAGCTCGGGCTCCGAGCGCGGCGCGCGCCCGGCGTCCGTCATCCGGCCCGCGCGGACGGCGCCTGCTCGGCCGCGAGCTCCTGCTGCAGCACGTGTCGCGCGGCGATGATCGTGTCGCGCGTTCGGTCACGCAGGGTGGCGACGTCCGCGCTGGTGAGCCCCGTGGTGGGAATGGGGGGCAGCACACGGGCCTTCGCCCGCGCGCGGCGAAACGCGAAGCTGTGCTTCGCCATGCAGTTGCGGGTCCCGGCGACGGCGATGGGGAGAATCGGCGCGCCGGCCTCGATGGCCAGCTTGAAGGCGCCGTCCTTGAAGGGGAGGAGCTCCTCCGTGGGAGAGCGGGTGCCCTCAGGGAAGATCATCACGCTGACCTTCTTGCCCAGGCGATCGCGGCAGCCCTGGAGGGCGCTCACCACGCTTTCACGCTTGCCGCGCTTGATGGGGATGTCGCGCGCCATGCGCATCATCCATCCCATCACCGGGATCTTGAAGATGGTGTCCTTCGACAGCCACTTCATCTCCCACGGAAAGTGGCTGATGAGGAAGATGTCGGCGTACGATTCGTGGTTGGACACGGCGACGTACGGGAGCCGCGGGTTGGCGGGCGGTACGCCGTCCGTCTCGAAGTGCCAGAGCGGATTGAGCTTCACGGCCATCATGGCGAGCTGGCGGAAGGCTCGGCCGGCGTGGTAGTGGCCGCGATCGAACGGCGCCGTGACGAGCCAGACCGCCGTCACGTAGAGGAAGCCGAAAATGACGACCGAGACGGCGGCGACCCAGGCCCAGGCGCTGAGTATACGCTGCATGTGTTGTGAAGTGCGCTGACGACAGGGTGAGGGCGACGGTTCGGAACTAGGCGCGTTGAAAGTCGGGGCGCCAATCGCGGATTTCGCGCTTCACCGCATCCGCGGTCGGAAGCTCACCACGCAGACACCGCTCCACCAGTCCCGTCAGCTCGGCATCGCCGGCGAACCGGAGCCCGATGAGCTGCCGGAGCCGGAGCTCCGGGATGCGCGCTCGCAACTCCGGCGGGAGGGTCGCGGCGAGCCGCAATCGCATCTCGAGCGCGATCAGCCGATTCTGCACGTGCAGCGTGGAGGCGCGACTCGCGACCAGGCCGGCCACGAGCCCGAGCGAGACGACCACCAGCCAGGCGTTCCACGCCGTCGGGCGCCGGATGGCGTGTCCGACGGCGACGGCGACGTTGGCGAACAGGATCGGAAGCGCGACGTAATGGAACAACGGGAAGAAGCGCCGATGCGTGGCGTACGTCTGCACGGGACCGGACGCACGCGGAGGTGCGGAAGCGATGTCGGCTACGGTCATGGGGCGCTCGTGGGCGAGGGTGTCGTCAGCCGTCGACGGCGCGCTGCGCGTGACGCTTCACGCGCGCGAGCATGGCGTTCAAGCCGGCCTCACGGCCGGCGAGACCAATTCCTTCCATCATCTGTCGTACGAAGTCCGTAGGAATCGCGAGCGTGGTGGCGGGCGGGTGGCCGTTGATCGCGGAGAACAGGATCGCGAGAAAGGCGGCGATGGTGGGCGACTGTCGTGCGTTGAGGTCGGCGTAAAAGTAGAGCTTGCCGTCGCGCATCTCGGGGAACAGGTCCACCCGCGTCATGCATTCGGGTACGTTGTACTCGCTGCGGTCGAGCGACTGGAAACGTTCCGGCAGGGGCTCCAGCTTCTTGGCGTAGTGCAGCAGCGCCTGCATCTTTTCCTCACGCCCCAGGGCGCGGAACGTGCTCAACACTCGCGCCACGCTCGGCGGGAGCGGCGTTTCGGCGACCGGTTCCGTCATACGTTGAGATAAACCGTGCGTGGGAGGAGGCGTCAAGCGCGCGCTGAAATCATCCACGCGAGGGACGACGCGTCAAGCGCGTTCCCGACCCTTTCATGTTGGACGGCACCAGGGAGACGAACGATGCCCACGAGAAAAGCGACCGCGGTCTGGCAGGGCGGGCTGCAGAAGGGAAATGGAACGTTCAAGGGTCAGACCGGCCTGTCCGGCCAATACAACTTCTCGTCGCGGTTCGAGAATGGCGCAGGCTCCAATCCGGAGGAGCTGCTGGCCGCGGCGCATTCGGCATGCTACAGCATGGCGCTGGCGGTCGGCCTCGAGCAGGCCGGCTTCACGCCAACGCAGGTGGAGACGGAGGCCGCATGCACGATCGAGAAGGTCGGAGCCGGCTTCAAGATCACGAAGATGCAGCTGACGTCGCGCGCCAAGGTGCCCAACATCGACGACGCGAAGTTCCAGACGATCGCGGCCGCGACGAAGGAGGGATGCCCGGTGTCGGGGGCGTTGAAGAACAACGTGCAGATCGATCTCACGGCTACGCTCGTGTGAGACCGGCGGACGTCGCGCCAGGGTCAGTGCACCGATACCCGCGCATTCCAGGCCGTACTCAGTACTTCGTACCAGGTACCAAGTACTCCGTACGGCCGGAGGACTCATCGCGATCGTGCAGCCCTTCGTCACCCGAGGCCTGACGCGAGCCACGTCGCTTCCACAATTCCCACTGGACCGCGATCCAGATGGCGAGGCACGGCACCGCGAGCCGATACAACATCGCCGTCCTCGACTTCATGATCGCGGGCACCGGGATCACCGTCGACATCAGGGGAATCGTGATGAACGCCACGGCGAACAGCGCCGTGCGCCATCGCGCTCGAGGCTCCGACGCAAACCACATCGCCGCGCCGGCGAAGGCGATCACATAGCTCGCCCGCTCGGCCTGGTGATTGAACAGGACAACATACAGCAGCACCGAGCACACATAGAGCAGGCGGAAGCGGTAGTCGTCCCAGCGGTCCCGGCGCAGCGCGAGTGGTGCGAGCAGGATCAGCGTACCGGTGAGCTGCACTGGCCAGTTCGGCCAGTCAGCGCCGAGCCATCGGTGCAGCAGCTCCATCACGGAGAACCAGCGCTGCTGGGCGTCGAGCGACTCGACGCCACGCCAGGAATGGTACTGCGCGATGAGCGTGTCGGGGCTGGTGAGCAGCAGCGGCAGGGCGGCCAGGACCACGCCCCAGACCGCGACCGCGATGCCGATGCGCACGACGCGTCGCCGAGGGAGGGCGAAGCTGAGCGCGGCGAGAGGGAAGATCTTGACGCATGCGCCCAGCACCACGGCCGCCGCGGCGCGCCAGACGTGGCGCCGTTCCAGGTACACGAAGGCGAGGATGATGAGCCCCGCCACGAGCGCGTTGCTCTGCGCGTTCTGCATGGCGCGCAGCACCTCGGGGAGCAGGAAGGCGTTCGCGACGAGCGCCTGGCGCGCGGACAGCGCCCACTCGACCGCCACGTACAGAGTGACCGCGTTGAGCGCGTTCCAGAGAAAGAGCGCCAGCGGCGACGGAAGCCACGCGAACGGCGCGAACAGCACGGCGAAGGTGGGGCTGTACTTGTAGCGGTCCTGCAGCTCGGCCGGATACTCCGCGTAGAGATCGTCCCCCGAGAGCAGATGTCGCGAGGCGGCGCGGAAGATCTCGAAGTTGCCCATGGGCCGGCGTGCGCGCTCGAGCGGCGCCACGGCCGCGGACCCGTGGAGCAGGCGCGCTGCCGCGCGGTTCACCGTCTCGTTCGTGGCGAGCCACTTGCCCGCGGCGTCGGCGAACGCGGTGAGCAGGTAGAGCGCGAGCAGGATGCGCCGCAGCCGGGGTAGCGGAACGGCGGCGATCGTCACGGCATCAAGTGCTGTAATACTCCTTGATGCACATCGTCACGACGCGCTGAAGCATGCGGATCTGCTCGCCGGTCTCCGGCATCGCGCGGACTTCGGGCAGGTGACTCCACACGTCCTTCAGCACCACGAGCACATGCTCGGGGAGAATGGAACGCTCGCGCGCCTCGGTGGACATGCGCGTCAACGCACGCCGCAGCGCCTCGGCATCGGGAGACCGCGAAAGGTAGACGCGCAGGGCGTCCCGCACCGCGGCGACAGTCTCGTCGTCCAGTCGACTCGGCGGGTCCTGGCTCGAGTCGTATGCCATCATCATGCGGTACCGCGGCTACGGAGTGACACGAGGACGGCAGGAGGACGCCTCACGAGAGGCACGGCCGGAAAGAGTGCGACGAATGTTTACCGTGGCAACGCGCGCGTCAAGTGCCGACACTACGGTCATGTCGAAGAGAGCTGGTCTCCCTCTTGCTCGGATCGCCCGCTACACCCGGGAGCCACGACGCGATGCAGCCTCGAGCAACGACGGTGACGTGAGTCGTCACGACGTCCTGATCTTCTCGGCCGATCCGCTGGCCGCCGCGTTATTGGGTGCCGTCGTCGAACTCGCTGGACACGCCCCGCACTTTCCGCAGCAGGATGACGCGGCGCGCGGCGCGCTGATGCGGATCAGGCCGCGCCTTGTCCTGATCGACTGCGACCACGAGGAGACCTGCTCCGACGGCTTCATCGGACCCGCGCTCATGACCGGCGCGCAAGTGGTCCTCTATCGCTCGCGCCGCACGCGGCGCGAGTCGCGCGAGCTCGCGGGGCGTCTCGGCATCAGGGTCGTGGAGCTGCCGGGCGATCAGGAGAAGCTGACGCGAATCCTCCAGGAGCTGATCGCCGGCTGAGGCGCGCAGCCTCAACTCACCGCCCGTCGCCCGCGCTCCGAGAAGGCCCGCTGCGCGTCGCAGGCATCGCAGTTTCCGCAGACCCACTCGGCCTCCACGTCCTCGCCGAAGTACTCGAGAATGAAGCGCGTGCGGCACCGCGCGCTCTGACAATACGCCACCATCATGCGCAGCTTGGCGCGATCCTGCACGCGGCGCTCCTCGTAGTCGGTGAGGTCGGCACTCAGGTCGACCGCGGTCAGGCGACTCTGCAGCCGCTCCCACCCGCCACCCCGATGCTCGCGCACGAGTCCGTGCCGCTTGAGCAGCACGAGCACGATGCGCGCCTTCCGCCGGGCAACGCCGGAGCGCTCACAGAGCGTATCGAGCTCCACGCGTTCTCCCAGCGGATACTGCTCGAGCAGGAGCGCGACCTTCACCGCCTCTTCCACGTCGGGATACTTCCCGCCGAGGAAGTAGGACTGCACGCGGGAGTCCTCGACGCGATACAGGACGGCGCACACGGCGGGCTTGCCATCGCGGCCCGCGCGTCCCGCCTCCTGATAATACGCCTCCACCGAGCCGGGGAAATGATAGTGCAGCACGAAGCGCAGGTCGCGCTTGTCGATGCCCAGCCCGAAGGCGTTCGTCGCGATCATGGTGGTGAGCGCGCCACTCATGAACGCGTTCTGCGAGGCCTTCCGATCCGGCGGGTTCATCTTGCCGTGATACAGACCGACCGGATAGCGATCCTTGAGCTGCTCGAACAGCCGC
>JBJMNM010000770.1:0-5869 GCA_045804305.1 Gemmatimonadaceae bacterium
ACCGTGCGACGTCGCGCCGGTTGTCGAGTCGAGCGGAGCCGATCGCCACCAGATGACCGATGCGAACGATCGAGCAGGGTGAGCCCTGCTGGCTCGCGTCGACCGCTCCCACGAACCCCTGAGCCGTGTGCCACCGCATGTCACGGCCACGACAGAACCGAGAGGACTCCACGCCGGCGCGGAACGACGCGGGCACGAGAGCCCCATCCACCGCAACGGCACACGCAAAGAGGCTCATCCCGCCACCCCCTCGATTGGCCGGAACTGCGCGACATGCTCCGCCAGATCGTTGATCGGCTGTTCGTCGTGCTCCACCCAGGCATGGGCCAGGAAGGGGTACATCTGCACACCCATGCGAAATCGCACCGGGACTCCAGCACGCCGGAGATGCCAGTAGAGGAGGAGCGACCGTTCGAGACAGGCGGCGTGGCCCGGATAGAGTGCAGCCGCCAGCGCGACCGCGTACTCGACGTCCGCGATTCGAGCAGAGTCGACGTCGCCGCGGAGAGGCGCACGCTGAACACGCGCGTGAATCCATCCCAGGGTCCGCCTGAAGCCAGCCGTCGCGAGGCACGCCTTGAGCAGCGCGAAGCGCAGCATCATCCAGCCGACTGACGGAACGTCGAGTCGGCCGCTCATCGCGAGCCTCCCAGAGTCGGCGCCATAACGATCAGGCTCGCCGACAGCAGATCGCGCAGAAGTCTCGCGACGTCGCGCTCGACTGGATCCTGTTCAGGATCTGGATCCTGTTCAGGATCGCTCGGCGCGTCATACTCTCGATGAATCGACTCCACGATCTCGCCGAGCGTGACCGGCTCGGCGAGCAGCGCCCAGACGCTTCGGCCCACGTCGTTCAAGGTGAAGTAGCGCTCGCCAGTCACGTCGACGAGGACGACCTCGTCCCCCTGCGGCGCAGCCAGCACCTGCGGCGAGCGCTGGAATCGGCCGCTCGCGACGTCGAGGGATGGGAGATTCGAGAAGAAGCGGAATCGCACGCGTTGTCCTCCGTTGCACATCGGAGGGTACTGCGCGTGAAACGGGTACGGGATCGCCGCAATCCGACAGAGTTGCGCTAACGCGACAGACCTGCCTCGGCCAGGCCGCTGCGATTGGCGCGTGGCACCAATACGTGCAGCACATGCTCGAGGGCGGTGGGAAACCCGCCGTCCAGCACCACGGTGCCCGGACGCGTCCCGGCGTATCTCGCGAGCAGGCGCGTCACGCCGCTGGGATGGGCGAAGTGGCGGATCAGTTGCACGCGGCGAGCGGCCCACCCGTACTCGGTCATGAGCCACACCGCATCGAGCGCGCTGAACGAGCGGAGCACGACGCGCGCAGCCGGCCATCCCGCCTGCTGCAGCCATCGTTCGACGGTGCGGGGCGAGACACCACTCCACCTCGCCACGTCCTCGACGCCGCGTCTCGCCGGTGCCGACAGGATGCCAAGCGCGACGAAGGTACGGAGCGTCGAGGGCACGAGCGGCATGACGTGATGAAGCAGCAAGGGCACGACACCCGGGCGATAGGCCGAAGAGCGCATGTACTGCAGCAGGGGAGCGAGGCGCGCGAATGGCCGCGCGGCGCACTCGAGGCGAAGCCCCAGGGCGCACACGGCCAGCAGATGATCGAGCGTCGCGCGGTTGATGCGGGCGTACACGACGACGGGCAGCGTGGGCCGATATGCCGCGAGATCGACGATCACGGGGGCGACGGAGCCTCCGCTTCGCTCTTCGACGCCGGTGACGACGGCATCGAGGCCGCCGTCGATGGCGCGACCGAGGAGCGCGTCAGGGCGCTCGCACCAGTCGATCCGGCCGAGCGGCGAGAGCTGCTGCGATAATTCGGTGCGGCTGGTGCCGCCGGCAAGGACACCGATCCTCAGCAACCTGCCCCCACAGTCGCGCGAGCGCGCGCGTCATGGTCACACCCACGAGATCACGCCGATGGCGCGCCACCGCGCCAGCAGCCGCGTGACGTCCTCCGCGAGCTGCTCCGCCGAGCCCGCATCCTCGCGCAGGCCCACGAGCAGCGCCGCGAGCGTCGGCCGGTCGCCGAGCGCGGTCCAGAGGCGATAGCCGAACTGGTCGAGCGTGAGACAGCGCCCGCCGGCGACGTCGATGATCACGATGTCGTCGACTTTGCGGACCGACCTGGCGACAGCGGCGGAAATCCTGTTCGTCATCGTTCGTCACGCTCGGTCGGCCGTGCGCTCGCTGCCACAGCCGATATGTGGCGGCGCGGCTCAAACTGTTACGTAATGGGGAATTGCATTGCGCCAATCCGCCAAACGTGATCGCGCTGCGGGAATTTGCGCCGTCGACTCGCTCGCCGCGCTTGCGGCGCCCACTCGGCTGCGACAAGGTTGCGGCATGAAGCACACGCGTGCCGAACTGCTGACGGTGCTGCCGCCGCTTGCTGCGTACCGGCGCGATCTCGCATTGCTCGGCGTAGAGCGCCTGTCACCGAACGATGCGAGCTGGATGGCCGCCGCGGTGGCACTGTCGCATCTCGCGCGGGTCGACGGCCCGGATCGGCGGGCGGCCCTCGACGCGCTGGCGGCGCTGCTCGATGCGGCAACCGTGGATGCGACGCCTCCGCCATTCGATTCACCGGCGCGGCCGTCCTCGCCGCTGATCCGTCAGGCGCGAATGCTGGCCGAGCGTATGGAAGCGTCGTCGGCGTGGCATCTGGCGCTGTCGGTTCTGATGCTCGCGGATCGTCTGCTGAGCCCCGATCCATTGGACCGTGGCCGCATCTCGGCACAGCGAGCGCGCATCCAGTGGAAGAACGGCGCGGTGGATGATGCCGAGTCGAGTTACCGGGCGCTGCTTCGTTCGGCGCGGGCGATGAAGGAGCCCGAGCTGATCGCGCGGGCGTATGTGGGCTTGGCGACGGTGAGCCAGGTGCGAGGCAACTATCCAGCCGTGGCACGGTGGGCAACGCGGGCGGCGAAGACGGCGCACGCGTCGTTGCTGGCGGGAGTCGGGGCGGTCGCGCATCAGCTGCTGATGGTCAGTGCGGGACAGCGTGGCGACTATGCCGACGCGCTGACACATGGTTGGACGGCGTTCGAGGCCGCGGTTGGCCAGCCGGTGCGGGAGGCGGAGATGCTCCTGAACCTCGCGCAGCTACTCGGGATCGTCGGAGAGCATCGTGCGGCGCTTGCCGGGTTCGTGGCGGCGCTGGAGCGCGATCCGCCGCCGCGCATCGCGCTTCCCGCGTGGGGTGGGGTCGCCACGAGCGCATCGCAGCTGGGCGACGAGCACATAACCCGCCACGCGTCGCGGCAGATCGGAGATGTGGCCGCCAGCCCGGGTCTGCACTACGCGAGGGCGTCAGCGCTGGCTGAAGCGACCCTCGCGCTGGAGCGCTTGCACCTCGACGCGGCTGCATGGCGGCGATCGGCCGTGGCGCTGGCCGAGGAGCATGGCTTCAACGAAATCAGCTATCGGCTCGCGGTCCCGCTGGCGAAGGACCACCGCGAAGGTCACCGCATGGTCGCGGAGCCTTCTCACGGGCGGCTCGCCCGCGCATCGACGGCGGTGATCACCGCCATCGATGCGCTGGTCGATGTCGAGAGCTCGCGTGTCCTGGCGTGACTCAGAGACAACGACCGTCCGGCACGCTCCAACCACTCGCGCACCGGTCGTTGGGGATGGAGTCGCCGGAGAAACGCGGCGTGGTGGCGGAGAGCGAGCGCTCGGGCGACGTGGGAGCGGTAGCCGACTCGCAGGCGGCGAGGAGAACGACGGCGACGGAGGCGATGAGGATGCGGCGCATGGGTGACTCCGGGAAAAGGGGTCGCCCATTCTCGGGTCGCGTGCGTCAAACGCCTGTCATGTATCGGGGCGCGCTGTCACGCATTGGGGTGAATGCCGCACGGTGCCTCGCGCTCGTCGCCGGCCGCGAAGATCGCGTCCGGATCCGCGCGGCGCTCGCCGGCACCGCCGCCGTCACCTTCGTCACCGCGGTCGCCGATGTGCTGGAGGCCCTGCGCGCCGATCGGGGCAGCATCCGCGTCGTGATCATGGAAGCGCGCGACACGGAAGGACGGCCGAGCGCCGGCCTGGCGCGGCAGGTGACACAGCTCTTTCCCAACATCCCGGTCGTCGGCTACTGCTCCACCGGCGCCGAGAGCTCGCACGACATCATCGCGCTGTCGTCGGCCGGGGTACACGAGCTCCTGTTCAAAAATCAGGACGAGTACACCGTGCCGCTGCGCCGCATCCTGATGTCGGCGGAGCAGGCATGCGCTGCGGATATCGTGCTGCACCAGCTCGGCGACCACGTTCCGCCGCGCGTGCGCCCATTCGTGGAGTACTGTCTCGCCAACCCCGAGGACGCGCATTCGGTCGGGCAGGTCGCGCAGGCGCTGGGGGTGCACCGGAAGACGCTGGTGAATCATTGCAAGGCGGAGGGGTTTCCTCCCCCGGGCGCCGTGGTGGCGTGGTGCCTGATCCTGTTGACGACCGCTCTCCTGGCCACGCCGGGCATCACCGTCGAGCGCATCGCGATGCAGCTCGATTTCCCATCGGGAACGGCGCTCAGAAATATGATAAAGCGACACACCAAGCTGCGGCCGATCGATCTGCGGAGGCCGGGTGCGCTGGCTGAGATGTGCGCGCGGTTTCTCACAATTGATGCGGGTGTCGCACGCACGCAGGAGTGCGACACTCCGTAGAGGAGGCGCTCGCCGGCGCCCTTGATCGAATCGGTGGCTTCCTTCCCTCGCATGCGTTGCAGGCCGCGATCGGTGAGCTGGGCCGCGATGGTCGTGTCCATCAGGACGAGTGCCCCCGTGCCGTCGCGGCTGACGATGGCGCGAACGCTGGCGTCCTGCACCGCGCCGGCGTATGTACGATGCATGGGTCCCATGGAGATGCCACCGACGCCCCGCAATCCTGATTCTCGGTGAAGCGGATACTCAGGCTCCTCTGGCGGGGCAAAGGGCTTCGCTACCTGCCCATCGCGGTTCGCAACCCCGGCGAGCCGCTCGTCCGGTTCGAGCGAATTAACGGCCGCCGGCACGCTGCCTCTGACACGCGGCACGTTGTCCCTATTCAGCATGGGCGCCGGCCGCAACACAGCCGCGCCGGTTGGCGTTCGCTGGTGGCGCTCGCCCTGGCGTGGAGGCACGCCCAGCTCGCACCGTCGCGGGCGATGGGCTCTGCCTCAGCGCGGCGGAGCTTCGCGCGCTGAACGTCTATTACACGGCACCACGCCCGGTCTACCTCATGGGTGTCGCGCTCGGCGACCGAACGAACCTGTTTCCGATGGATCTCGTGGGTCGCGTGGGCTCGGGTGACTACCTCCTCGCCCTGCGTGCGACGAGCCGGCCAATCGAGCTGATCGAGGCGACCCGGGTGATCGCCATGTCCCCCGCACCCGCCGAGCATTACGCCCTGGTATACGCCCTCGGCGCGCATCATCGCACGCCGAGTGTCGATCTCTCCAGTCTTCCCTTCTCCGTGCAGCGATCATCCCTGCACCGACTACCGGTGTCGGCGCAGGGGCTCACGCGCGAGCTGTCCGTGACCGACGTTCATCGCGTCGGCTCGTATAACCTGTTCGTCTGCCGCGTCGACGCCGAGAGCGGAACGACGACGAGAGCCCTCGCGCTCGTCAGCGCCATGTACGCGGAGTGGCTGGCACGGCACGGCCATCCGTTGGAGACATTGGCCTGATCGGTTCTGCTCGCCGACGCAACCTTTCATCAGAACACGTACCGCAGCCCGAGTTGCGCTTGCCGCGGATCACCCAGCCCGCTGCGCACGGTGCCGTCGAAGTTGAACAACAGCCCGCCCGACGACGGATCCTTGAAGTTGTCGGCGTTGGTGATGTTGAAGATCTCGGCGATCGCCTCCACGCG
>JBJMNM010000771.1:0-3260 GCA_045804305.1 Gemmatimonadaceae bacterium
CCAGCCGTAACCGAACGAGAGCGCGAGGAACACGGCCAGGTATCCCTGAAGCGAATGCGTGCTGTGCAGCTCACGACGCTCGTCGCGGAAGCCGCGACGCATGCGCGCGCGGATTCCGGCCGCCCACCGCGCACCCGATTCGGGAATGAGTCCGACGTCGAGCCGGACGGAGGTGTAGATGTACCAGAGCGACAGGACCGTGATGACCGCGAAGGCGATCAGGTCGCGCGCCGTGAGGAATCCGGCGTTGTACCAGACCGCTTTCTCGGGCGACGGCGGTGCTTCGTGCGTCCAGGGGAAGATGTGTCCCTTGCCCGCGAAGATCGCGATCAGCAGGAGCACGAACGCCACGGGCAGGAACGCCACGTAGCCTTCCTCGAGCCGGATGATCGGCCGAGACCAGCGCGCGGTGGTGATGCGCTGCACGGCCACGAACAGCACACCGGCGGACGAAAGCGCGGTGAAGAACAGCCAGCTCGCGTGGTAGGCGCGCCACGCACGATCCGGCGCAACGAAGAGGCCGATGATGAATGCGAGCGCGCCGATCGCCGCGAGCACGAGTGAGATGGTGCCGAGCGACGTGGGCAGCGGCCGCGAGTAGGCGGCGATGACCTCGTCACGCGAAGGCGTGTGGACAGGATGCAGACTCACCGCGCGCCTCCCGGAGTGGGCGTTCGTGTGGAATCAGGAGCCGTGGTTGGCGCGGGCGTGACCGCCGGTCCGGCCTGCGAGCCGGCACGATGGTAGTATGGCGACGGACGCGTGGGACCCATCTGCGAATAGCCGGGCACCTTGTCGCCCGTTTCACCGGGCAGGCCGGCCGGACCGACGGCGACCTGATACCTGCCTTGCAGCCCACGGATGTAGTTCACCACGTCCCAACGGTCGAGCTCTTCGATGCGATCGTACGACGGCATCGCGCCCCGGCCGTTGCGAATGATCCCCCAGATGTAGCCGTCGCTCCGCGCTTCGCCGGCCGGCCCGACCAACGCCGGCGGAAAGATCGCCTTCGCGGCGAGGATGGGCCCGTCGCCCTTCCCCGCCTCACCATGGCAGACGGCGCAGTTGATCTGATAGTACATGCGACCGTTCTGCAGCGACCGCGCGTCGGCCGGAACGGGGTTGGCGATGCCCGACATGGAGTCGACCGTGCCTGGCAACGCGGTGTGCGACACGGCGTACCCAGGCGCGGCCGAGCCATAGATCGAAACGGAGTTCTGCGGATTGCCGCGCGCCGGCACCTTCTCGCTCGTCGACTCCCACGGGTCGAACTTGGGCTGCTCCCTGAAGTCGGTGAACCAGGAGCAGGCGCCGATCATCGGCACCGCCGACAGGAGCGCGAGACGCCGCAGACCGTGCTTCACCTTACCGTTCATTTCGCACCTCGAGCGCGCCGTGCCGCGTCAGGACATCCGCCGCCTGCTTCACCCGGTCCGGGCCCGCCACGACCCAGATGCCATAGTCGCCGTGACTGAACCGCGCATCGTAGCCGACGGTCATCGTGAGCCGCGGAATGCGCGACAGCGCGAACATGCCGAACACCGTAGACAACGATCCGTACAACACCATCAGCTCGAACCCGATGATCGTGTACGGCACCCAGCTCGCCACCGGTTTGCCGCCGACGACGAGCGGCCAGTAGTCGGAGATCCAGATCGCGACCCAGTAGCCAAAGGTGACGCCCAACAGCCCGCCGATGAGCGTGAACTTGCGCACGCCACTCCTGGGGGACTGGAGCACTTCCTCGAACTCGTGACGCGGCGTGGGTGTGAACACCGTGATGTCGTTGTAGCCCCTCTTCTTCAGATCCTGGATCGCCTCGACGGCCGAGTCGATCTCGCGGAACGCTGCGAGGACGCCTTGCATCAGTCGTCTCCCATGGTTTGTTCCGGATCGATCACCAGTGCGTCGAGGTCGTGCGAGTGATCCTCGGCCACACGGTACTTCGGCGGCACGATCTCCTTCACCTCCGAGATCGCCATAACGGGCAGCTGCCGGATGAACAGCAGGAACCACATGAAGAACCAGCCGAACGAGCCGAGCAGGATCGAGTAGTCGACCCAGGTGGGCGCGTAAGTGCTCCACTGCCACGGCTCGAACTCGTGCGAGAGCGACGGAACGACGATCACGAACCGCTCGAACCACATCCCGATGTTGATGAAGATCGAGAGGATGAACAGCCAGGTGGTGTTGCGGCGGAGCTGCTGCGAGAAGAGCGACAGCGGCAGCACCATGTTGCAGATCAGCATGATCCACGCGGCCCACCACCACTGTCCGAACACGCGGTTCCAGAAGTACTCCTGCTCCACGGCGCTCCCCGACATCCACGCGACCTGGAACTCGGTGAGGTACGCGAGCCCCACGACCATCGACGTGAAGAGGCAGAGCTTCGCCGCCGCGTCGAGGTCGTTGATCGTCACCATGTGCTCGAGCTTGAAGAACTTCCGGATCGGGATGATGATCGTGAAGACCATGCCGATGCCGGAGAAGATGGCGCCGGCCACGAAGTAGGGCGGGAAGATCGTGGCGTGCCAGCCCGGCGTGAGCGCCATGGCGAAGTCGAACGACACGACGGAGTGCACCGACAGCACGAGCGGCGTGGCGAACGCGGCGAGGAAGAGATAGGCCCGCGTGAAGTGCCGCCATTCCTTGTCCGAGTTCCGCCATCCCAGCGCGAGCACCGAGAAGATGCGCTTGCGAACGGGGTTCGTCTCCTGGTCGCGCAGCACGGCGATGTCGGGAATGAGCCCGACGTAGAAGAACGTCGCGGAGACGGTCAGGTAGGTGAGGATCGCGAAGACGTCCCAGACCAGCGGGCTCTTGGGATTCGGCCAGATGAGCCGCCAGTTCGGATACGGGATCAGCCAGAAGAACTTCCAGGGCCGCCCGAGGTGCAGAATCGGGAACAGCCCCGCGGTCATGACGGCGAAGACCGTCATCGCTTCGGCGGCGCGGTAGATCGTCGTGCGGAAGCCGGCGCGGAACAGATACAGAATCGCCGAGATCAGCGTGCCCGCGTGGCCGATACCGACCCAGAACACGAAGGAGACGATGTAGACGCCCCACATCACCGGCGGGTGGTATCCCGCCGCGCCGAGTCCTTCGTGGATCTGGTACGTCCAGGCGCTGATGCCGATGAGCAGGCACAGGATCGCGAGCCCGAGCGCGGCGAACCAGCCGAGCGTCGGACGCAGCGTGCCGATGATGTCCCGATCGACCTGCTGATAGTCGCGTACGGCCGGCAGGCGGTTGCCTGCCGA
>JBJMNM010000772.1:0-2627 GCA_045804305.1 Gemmatimonadaceae bacterium
TCGCGCAGTCGCTCCGGCCGGCCTTCGCCGGGATCGACGTGGGCGACTGGCAGGATCCCTCCGGCGAGATGCGCAAGGTGCAGGTGCGGCTGGTGCCGGAGTCGCGGAAGAATGCCAACGACCTGCGTCAGCTCCCGCTCGTCGTCGTCGGACCGAATGGCGCGCCGACCACGATGCCGCTCGGCCAGGTGGCGACGATCAAGCAGGGCATCGGTCCGGCGATCATCGACCATCTCGACCGCGATCAGGTGGTGTCGGTGCAGGCGAACACGTCGGGACGCGCGACGGGAGACGTGACCAACGAGGTGAACGCCAGGCTGGCGAAGATGACCTTCCCGCCGGGTGTCACGCTCTCGCTGGGCGGCGACGCGCAGGCACAGCAGGAGGTGTTCGGGCAGATCTTCTTCGCGCTCGGCATCGCGGTGATGCTGATGTATCTCATCCTGGTCGTGCAGTTCGGGTCGTTCCTCGACCCGCTGGCGATCCTGATGTCGCTGCCGCTGTCGCTGATCGGCGTGCTGCTCGCGCTGGCGGTGTCGGGGATGACCGTCAACCTGATGTCACTGATCGGCGTGATCCTGCTCATGGGAATCGTGGCGAAGAACGCCATCCTGCTCATCGACTTCGCCAAGTGGGCGCGTGAGAAGGAGGGGATGCCGTTACGCGAGGCGCTGATCGAGGCGGGAGCGATCCGCCTGCGTCCGATCCTCATGACGACCTTCGCGCTCATCGCCGGTATGATCCCGGTGGCGCTGGGCCGCGGCGAGGGGGCTCAGTTCCGTGCGCCCCTGGGGATGGCGATCATCGGTGGCGTGCTCACCAGCACGCTTCTCACGCTGCTCGTGATCCCGACCTTCTATGAGGTGATGGACGAATGGCGTCACTGGCTGGCCAGCCGCTTCGGCTTCACGCCACCCATGACCGCCGAGCATCCGGTGCCGCGACATGCGGTACCGGCAATTGGCGATTGACGTGACGGGGCCAGTCTCTTCGAGCGATCCGCGCGCTGGACGGCGCGCGGCGCTCCGGCGGGCCACGCTGCAGCTCGTGCTCGGCGTCGTAGCGCTCGACGCCGTGGCGCTGGCGATCTATTACCTCGGCGGGGTCGTCAGCGCATCCCCGAGCACGCGACAGACGTTCGTCGTCGTCTGGACCGTGGCCACCGCCATCACGGTGGCGGTGCTGCTGAGGCGGGTGCGGGCGGCGCGCTTCTCGACGCGCTCCCACTGACCGCGCGCATCGGCGTCGCCGCCGGTGCGTGTGGTCGGAGCTCGATGCGAGCGACCTCCTGCGGAAGGAGTGGCAGGGGTCGCGTCGCGTCAGTGCCCACCGGCGACACACGGCGGACGAGATGGCGAGTCTGCTCCCAGTTGTTGAGCAGGTGCTCCGCCACGCGGCTATACGTAGCCTGCGCGTGGCGCACGAGCAGGTCACGTACCCAGTACTCCTCGGCAGGCGCGAGAGCGGTGCCGCCGTCCACCCATTCGCGATGCGTTCGCTGCGCGAGTGATCCGTCGCCGTCGAGGCAGAAGAGCACGCCGCCCGTCATCCCCGCGCCCACATTGCGGCCTGCGGAGCCGAGGATGACGATGCCGCCCGCGGTCATGTACTCGCCGGCATGGTCGCCCGTCCCTTCCACGACCGCGAGGGCGCCGCTATTCCGCACGCCGAAGCGCTCGCCAACGCGCCCGCCGATGAATGCCATTCCACCGGTGGCGCCGTAGAGCAGCGTGTTGCCCGCGATCACCTGACGCCCGTCATGCCGGGCACCCGCCGCCGGCCGGATGACGATCTCGCCGCCCGACATTCCCTTGCCGACATAGTCGTTGGCTTCGCCGTCGAGCACGAGGCGCATGCCGTCCACGCAGAAGGCGCCGAAGCTCTGTCCGGCCGAGCCGCGCAGGTGGAGCTGCACGGTCCGGGCGGCCACCGCGTGTGCGTGCGTCATCTCCACGATCTGACCGGCGATCCGCGCGCCCACGGCCCGATCGGCGTTGGTGATCGGTACGAGCAGATCGACCGGACGAAGCTCTCCGTGCAGGAAGCGCAGCTCGCGCAACACGCGCTCGTCGATGCCCGTGCCCGTGACGGGTGGATCGTTGCGGGCCTGCCCGGAGCGCCGCGCCCCATTCCCCTGGCGCGGGGCCAGCAGCCGATCGAGTCGCACCGATGCCGCTTTTCCGTGCGAGGGCGCGCGGCGCTCGGCCAGCTCGGTGCGTCCGATGATGTCGTCGAGCCGGCGCGCGCCGATCAGCGCGAGGATCTCACGCACTTCGTCGGCTACGGCGATGAAGAAGCGCACCACCTCGTCCGGTGTACCGGCGAACTTCTTTCGCAGCTCCTCGCGCTGCGTGGCGATTCCGGCTGGGCAGCTGTTCAGGTGGCACTGCCGCGCCATCACGCAGCCGGCCGCGACGAGCGTGGCCGTCCCGAACCCGAATTCCTCGGCGCCAAGCAGCGCGGCCAGCACGACGTCGCGCCCCGTCTTGAGTCCGCCGTCCACCTGCAGGCGCACGCGTCCCCGCAGCCCGCCGCGCACCAGTGCCTGGTGCGCCTCGCTCAGACCGAGCTCCCACGGCGTGCCCGCGTTCTTGATGGAGCCGCGCGGCGATGCGCCCGTGCCGCCA
>JBJMNM010000773.1:0-4581 GCA_045804305.1 Gemmatimonadaceae bacterium
AATCCTCGGCGCGATCACCGTGAAGCTCGGCAATGCGCCGCTGGCGACGGTCGCGCACTGGACGGTGGCGATGAGCCTCGTGGCGGCGGTCGTCGCCACGCTCATCCGCGCCGGTGGGCTGGGAGGCGCGGCCGCACGGCTCGGCGGTGCGTCGCGCCGGACGCGCCGCGCCGCGTTCGCGGCCGCGGCGCTGGCCCTGATCACCGTGGTGATGGGTGGGCTCACCGCCAAGTATCCTGGCGCGGCTGTAGCCTGCCAGAGCTTTCCGCTCTGCGGCCGCAACCCCGACGTGGCCGGCGGCGCGGTTCACGTGCAGCTCACGCATCGCGTGCTCGCGGTGCTGCTCATCCTGCACCTGTTCGGCATGGTGATGGCGCTCCGCAAGCGGCGCGAGGCACCGGTCGTCCGGCGCGCCGCGGCCATCGCCCTTGCTCTCGGCGTCCTTCAGCTGCTCGTGGCGGGGGCGATGATCGGGATGCGTCTGCCGCCCGTGCTGCGTTCGCTGCACGAGGCCACGGGCGTGAGCATCTGGATCGCGACGTTCGCGCTCGCGTATCTCGCGCGCCTGGCGAGCGACCAGCCCGCGGCGCCGCGGCCTGCGCTCGCGAGCACGCCGCGGCCGGCGGCGGTGCCTCCGGTGACCAGGACCATGGCGCACAGCGTGGCGGTGATCGTGGCCCGGGGCACAGACCATTGAGCGACGTCGCGGTCAAGCCGCTGCATCACAGCTTCGCGCGCGACCTGGTGTCGCTCACGAAGCCGCGCATCATCTCGCTCCTTCTCGTCACGACGATCGCCCCGATGTTCGTCGCCGGCCAGCCGAGCTGGAAGCTGGTGCTCGCCGTCCTGATCGGCGGATATCTCATGGCGGGCGGCGCGAACGCGGTGAACATGTACATGGATCGCGACATCGACGATCGCATGTCGCGCACGCGGCTCCGCCCCATCCCCAGCGGGCGCATGCGCGCCGAGGCCGTGCTCGCGTTCGGCGTGTTGTGCGCCACGACCGCGACCTTCCTGCTCGCGCATGTGGCGAACGTGCTCACGGCCGCGCTCGCACTCGCCGGCTTCTACACCTACGTGTTCGTGTACACGCGGTGGCTCAAGCGCAGCTCGCCGCAGAACATCGTGATCGGCGGCGCGGCGGGGGCCTTCCCGCCACTTGTCGGGTGGGCGGCGGTGACCGGGCGCGTCGACCTCATGGCGGTCTATCTCTTTCTCATCGTGTTCTACTGGACGCCGCCGCATTTCTGGGCGCTCGCGCTCAACAAGCAGGTCGATTACGGGCGCGCCGGCGTGCCGATGGCACCTCTGGTCTGGGGCGAGCGCGAGACGATGCGCAACATGCTGTGGTACACGCTCATCCTCCTGCCGCTCACCCTTCTCCCCGTGGCCTTCGGCGCGCTCGGCATCCCGTACCTCGTTGCGGCCGCGCTGCTGGGCGGATGGCTGCTCCTGGGCGTCGTGCGGGTGATGCGCGCGACCAGCTTCGTGAAGCCAGCGTGGTCGGTGTACAAGTACTCCCTCCTCTACCTCGCCCTGCTGTTCGCGGCCATGGTCGTGGACCGGGCGGTCGCGTGAGCGTGGTCGCTCACCCGCGATGACCGAGGGCGCCTCCTCCACTTCGCGCGAGATGCCGATCCTGCTCGGGCCCGGTACCGGAACCTCGGAGATGCTCATCCTGCTCGGCGCCCGCGACGAGAGCGGCGTGGTGCACGTGCGGAGCTGGACGGCGGACGACTGGAGCTCGCCGCCGCGTGTGCGCGCCGAGCGGGCGGAAACGCTGCTGCAATGGCTCGAGTCGCAGGTGCAGTCCGGGCGCACGATGAACCAGTCGCTCTATGCCGTGCGGCTCTGGCTGCGCGGCGAGGGCGAGCGCGCACGCTGACATGACGACACCTGCTGCATCCAGCGCTCCCGTGGCGACGCCTGCCGCCTCCGTCGCCGCGGCGACACCGAAGGCGCGCCGCCCGGTGAATCCGGGACCGCTCAAGGCCCTGCTGCCGCGCGTACGCCCGTACGCGGGCCGGCTCGTCGTCTGCGCGATCTGCCTGCTGATCGCGGCGAGCGTGGGTCTCGCCTTTCCCGCGATCGTGCAGCATCTGCTCGACGCCGCGTTCCAGCAGCACGACCGCGCGCTGCTGGACCGGATCGCCGTCGGGCTCGTGCTCGCCTTCGCGCTGCAGGGGGCGATGAACTTCACGCAGGTGTTCCTGCTCACCGGCACGTCGGAGCGGGTGATCGCGAAGCTGCGCGAGGACGTGTTCGCGCATCTCGTGCGACTCTCGCCCGGCTTTTACACGGAGCGCCGCACCGGCGAGCTGACGAGCCGTCTCTCGGCCGATCTCGCCGTGCTCCAGACGCTCGTCGGAAGCTGGGTCTCGGAGATGTCGCGGCAATCGCTCTTTCTCGTGGGCGGGATCGTGCTGCTCACGCTCACCCATCCGCGTCTCACGGGGACGACGCTCGCCGTGGTGCCCGTCGTGGTGGGTACGGCGTTCTTCTTCGGCCGCCGGCTGCGGCGCGCCAGCACCGGCGTGCAGGACCGCGTGGCCGAGGCGATGGGAATGGCCGACGAGGCCTTCTCGCAGATTCGCACCGTGCAGAGCTTCGTCCGCGAAGCGGAAGAGACGCGGCGGTACCGCGGTCTGCTGAGTGGCGTCGTGGCGGCGGCGATCACCCGGGCGCGCATGCGTGGGCTGCTCTTCGGCGTGGTGGGGTTCGTCGCCTTCGCCGGCGTGGTGGCGGTGCTGTGGCAGGGCGGCCGGCTCGTGCTCGAGGGCGCGCTCACGCCGGGCGCCCTGGTGAAGTTCCTCCTCTACGCCATCACGGTCGCGGCGGCCGTCGGATCGCTGGCGTCGTTGTTCGGCAACTACCAGGAGGCGATCGGCGCGGCCCAGCGGGTGTTCGAGCTGCTCGAGATGCGCCCCACGGTGCCCGAGCCGCGTGACCCCATTCCCCTCGCGCGTCCGGTGCGCGGCGCGTTGAGCGTGGAAGGGGTGCGCTTCCGCTACGCCCCCGAGCTGCCGGACGCGCTGACGGACGTGTCGTTCTCCATCGCACCGGGAGAGGTGGTGGCGCTCGTCGGGCCGTCCGGCGCAGGCAAGACCACGGTCGCGTCGCTCATCCCGCGCTTCTGGGACGTGACGGCGGGTCGCATCGCGCTCGACGGCGTGGACGTGCGCGACCTGTCGTTCGCCGACCTGCGCGGCTCGGTGGGACTCGTGCCGCAGGAGCCCGCGCTGTTCAGCGGCACGGTGCGCGAGAACATCGCGTACGCGCGCCCCGACGCGAGTGAGGCGGAGGTGCACGCCGCCGCGCGCGCCGCGCACGCCACGGAGTTCATCGATCGACTGCCGCTCGGCTTCGAAACACGAGTGGGCGAGCGGGGCGTGAAGCTGTCAGGCGGGCAGCGCCAACGGATCGCCCTCGCCCGCGTCTTCCTCAAGGATCCAGCCGTCGTGGTGCTCGACGAAGCGACGAGCAGCCTGGACAACGAGAGCGAGCGACTCGTCGAGGAGGCGATGGAGGAGCTGCTGCGCGGACGGAGCACGCTGATCATCGCGCATCGCCTGCGCACGGTGCGTCGCGCCGACCGCGTGCTCGTGCTCGACCATGGTCGGATCGTCGAGGAAGGCCGGCACGAAGTGCTCGCGATCGGGACGGGGGTGTATGGACGACTCTACCGGGCGGAGCTGAGAGAGTGAAGCGTGACCGCTTCCTACTTCCCTTCCAGCTCCACGTTGACCTTCGCCGTCCCGTTGCTCGCCACCTCCACCGCCTGCTCGCTCTTGCCCGTACGCTCGTGCCACGCGACGAGCGTGTACTTGCCGGGCGGAACGCCGTCGATGGAGAAGCTGCCGTCCTGCTTGGTGACGGCGTAGTAGGGGTGATCGAATACCGCGATGTAGGCGCGCGGCCAGGGATGATCGGCGTCCTTCACGATCACGAGCGCCGGACTGGCAGTAGGGAGGTTGGAGGGGATCACCTGCTCGTTGCTGCCCAGCAGAATTGCGGCGCGCACCTGCGGCTCGCCGGCCGCGATGAAGCGCAGGTGCTGCCGGAAATCGTCGTGGCCGATGACGTTCACGGCGCTGCCGACGACGGTGGCCTGCACGCGCGGCGTGAGCAGACAGCGGTCGCTCTCCAGCTCGATTCGTTTCTCGAGGGGAATCGGCTTGCCCTCCCGCACTCCTTCCAGCCATACGACGACATTGCCGAGCCCAGTTCCCTTCCGCTGGAGCGAGCTGTCGGGAATGACCTTGCCGCACACTGCGCTGTCGCGGCCGGCCGATACCGGCGGGAGCGGCTCGAGCGCCTTGGCCAGCGGATTGAGCGGAGTCTTGAGCGAAACGGTGCCGCTGATCGTCCCGGCCGACGCAACCGCACGCCCCAGATAGCGGCCCTTCCGTGCGGCGATGACGACCTCGCCACGGGACTCTTCGTCCACGGTGCCACCGCTCTGGAGCGCGGTCTTGGCCTGCGCCCCGCTCTTGTCGCCTCCACAGGCGATGGCAGCGAGCAGGATCGGCGCGGCGAACAGCAGAGCAATACGACGCGCGGTGGCGCGCAATGGTGCAG
>JBJMNM010000774.1:0-9271 GCA_045804305.1 Gemmatimonadaceae bacterium
CCGGTTCCCTGCGGCGGGGCGGCGCGCGCCGACGCCGGCGCGCCGCTGGCCGAGAGCGGTGAAGGAGCGGTCGTGGCGTCCTGGCACGCCGCGATCGCGACCGCGGCGCCTAGGACGAACAGCTGTCGTCTCTGCATGACGAGGTACCTCAGGTGATGCGACATAAGAAACTTCTCAGAGTGGGTCTGCGTCGTCCCCGCTCCTCCATGGTTCGAAGAGTGGCTGCAAGTGGTACGCCCTCCGGTCACGGACGCACCGTTCAATCGCGGCTCGCGCCAGGACTCATGTTCAGTCGTTACACACGCACCGTATCCATCGTGGGCATGTCGATGGCCGCGAGCTGCGCCCCCTGGTTCAGCGCGCCGGAGGACGTCGGCCCCATGGCGGGCCAGCCAGCGCAGATCTTCGCCCTCGGTGTCGTGTCCACGGGCGACGTGTTCGCGTCGACGTTCACGCCGGATGGTCGTACGGTCGCATTCACCAAGTTCTCGCCGCCGCGCCCCATGACCCTCATGACGTCGACCTTCAGCGACGGGCATTGGACGACGCCGGAGACCCTGCCCTTCTCCGGCACCTACCGCGACCTGGACCCGGCCTTCTCTCCCGACGGCTCGCGGCTGTACTTCTCCTCCGCGCGCCCCACCGGTCCCTCGCCCGCCGACACGGCGAACGGCGTGGATACCTGGTACGTGGACCGCACACGCGGCGGCTGGTCGGCGCCCGTACACCTCGCGCCGCCGGTGAATGGCCCCGAGGTGGACATGTATCCGAGCGTGACGAGTCGCGGGACGCTGTACTTCGACAGCTTCCGCTCGCGGCCGAGGCGGCGGCTCGTCTATCGCGCCGAGCCCGGTGCCGACGGCACGCTTGGCGCGCCGCAGGAGCTGCCGCCGATCGTGAACGCCGACTCCGGCGCCTCGAACCTCTTCGTCGATCCTGACGAACGATATGTCGTGTTCTCGGCGATCCGTCCGGAAGGTACGGGCAGCGGCGACCTGTACATCAGCTTCCGGCAGGGCGGCGAATGGACACCGCCGCGGAACGTCGGGCCACTCGTGAACACGCCGGCCACGGAGTTCTGCCCATTCGTGTCGCGCGACGGGAAGTACCTCTACTTCACGCGCATCACGCCCACCGGGCCACAGAGCGTGGTGCGCAATATCTACCGCGTGAGGTTCGAGGGGCTGCTGGCGGGGCTCGAACACTGAAGACTGCGGCCTTCGGCAGCGGTTTTGCCCGAGAGCCGGCCCATCTGATGCATTCATACCCGAGCATGTTTCGCGACTTCCTGAAGCGCATCGAGGACTTCCTCACGCCGACCGACGGCGACTCGGCCGGCGAGGTGCACGAGGTGCACGAGGTGCGCGGATTCAAGGTGCTCGTGGAGAACACGCGCCCCGACATCGCGACGGCGGATGTGCTCGAGCGGCTCGGCGAGGCGATCGATCTGATCGAGCAGTATCAGCCGTGGCGCCTGAATCATCTGCGTCGCGACCTGGATCACTTCTGGATCGTGCGCTATCCCTGCCGAGGCGCGTATCTGCCCACCGAGCGCGCGTGCATGACCGAGCTCACCTTCCTCGCGCGGCGCGACATCTCCGCGGCGCCGGTGGCATCGTCCATCGTGCACGAGGGCATGCATGCGCGGGTGCACGAGATGGGCGTGCGAGAGGAGTCGCGCGACGCGGCACGCGAAGAACGGATCTGCCGCCACGCCGAGCTCTCCTTCGGCCTCGCACTGCCGCCCGAGCTGGGCGCGCCGGTGGTCGAGCGCGCACGGGCGACGCTCACGCTCGACGACCGCGACGTGGCGCCGGTGATCGACTGGAACGTGGCGGCGCAGCGGATCAGCGACGCGGATCGAAACGCGATGGGTGGGTGAGCGGCAACAGCCGCGAGAAGACGCGACTCGGCTCCGCGACGGAGCCGGGCTCCGCGCACAGCCGCCAGCCCCGCGACGCCAAAGGTCCTTCCTTCATTCTGGGTCGCGGCCCCAAAAAGAGAAAATACTTTTGGCGTCGACGGGACATGCCTCGGCGCGGGGCCATGTCGGTGTGCCTCCCTCTGCGATCCTCTGCGCCCTCTGCGTTAAAGGCTTCCGCAGGAGCTTTCAACGCAGAGGGCGCCGAGGATCGCAGAGGAAACCAAGCCCTGCACCAACAAAAAGAACATGTGGTGGGGTCGGGGACGCGACGCTGCGCCGAGTGTTGTTTCCGCGTGGATCCGCGGAAAACGGCCTGCTCCGAGCTCGAGCCCGTCTCCGCTCACCCGAGCCAACCCCGCGACTCCAAAGTCCTCTCTCTTTGGGTCGCAGGGTTGGTTTCGTGCGCCATGGCTGGCTCGAGGTCGGATCCGCCTGACCTGCGCCTTCCGCCGCATCCGACCGAGCCTCGGTCTGGGGCCGTCAGTGCGCGTCGGCCGGCATCTCCGCCCCGCCCTTCGGCCGGCGCAACAACAGGATCGACGGCGACACGAGCACGAACACGATCAGCACGAAGAGCCATGCGTCGTTGAAGCTCAGCATGGACGACTGCTGGGCGACCTGGCCGTTGAGCGCCTGGAGAGCCGCCGTCTTGGCGTCGAATGCGTTCATGCCGCGGGCGATGAAGCCGCGCGTGAGGGCCTGAACGCGCGCGTCGGTCATCAGGTCGCCCGAGGCGAGGTTGCTCACGAGGTCGGCGCGGTGCAGCTGGGCATGCGTGAACACGTAGTTCGCGAGCACGGCGATCCCGAACGAGCCGCCGAGCTGACGCGAGAGGTTGATCAGTCCCGCCGCCTGCTGCGCTTCGTGCGGCTCGAGGCTCGCATACGCCACGTTGTTGATCGGCGTGAACAGCATCCCCAACCCGAATCCGCGCACGAGCAGCGCGGCACGGACGTCGGCTTCACCGGCGGCGGTGGAGAGGTGCCCCATCTTCCACATCGACACCGCGAACAGCGTGATGCCGCCGGCGATCAGGATGCGGGGATCGACGAGCGGCTTCCGCCCATTCAACATGAAGCCGCAGGCCAGCGCGCTCACGCCGGTGGCGATGCCGCCCGGCAGCATGGCGAGCCCGGTCTCGGTGGGCGTGAAGTGCAGGATCCCCTGCGCGAACATCGGAAAGAGGAACACGCCGCCATAGAGACCGAATCCGAGCGACACGAACAGGAAGATCGACGCCGAGAGCGTGCGGTTGTGCAGCACCCGGAAGTTGACGACGGGATGCTCGTTGCGCGGGCTCAGCTCCCACCAGACCATCGCGATCAGACATGCGCCCGCCAGGATGCTGAGTTGCAGGATCAGTGCATCCGAGAACCAGTCCTTCGAGTTGCCCTCCTCCAGCACGTACTGGAGCCCGCCCACGCCGACCGTCAGCAGCCCGATGCCGAGCCAGTCCACCGGATTGCGGTTCGCCTGCTGGTCAGGGGCGTCGTGCAGGAAGGTGCTCACGAGGAACATCGCCGCGATGCCGATCGGCACGTTGATGAAAAAGCACCAGTTCCAGGTGTAGTTGTCGGTGATCCATCCGCCGAGCGTTGGGCCGAGTGTCGGGGCGACGATGATGCCGAGCATGAAGATGGCCTGCACGAGCCCCTGCTCCTCGCGCGGAAAGATCTGCCGCAGCGTCGCCTGCGCGGTGGAGAGCAGCGCCGCTCCCCCAGCTCCCTGTACGATGCGCCAGAACACCAGCTCCACCAGCGAGCCCGACGTGCCGCAGAAGAACGACGCGATGATGAACAGCGCGATGGAGAAGGTGAGATAGCGTCGCCGCCCGAATCGCGCCGCGAAGAACGCGGTCATCGGCAGGAAGATGACGTTGGACAGGATGTAGCCCGTGGAGACCCACCCGATCTCTTCCTGGGTGGCGCCGAGATTTCCCGCCATCTGCGGAAGCGCGACGTTGATGATCGTCGTGTCCAGCACCTCCATGATGGCGGCGGTGATGAGGCCGGCGAGGATCAGCCAGCGATGACGGCGGACGAATTCGTTGGCTTCACGGGCGCGGGCCTGAATCGACGATTCGGTTGTATCAATGGTGATCGTAGCCATTCGGGCAATTTAACAAGCTGCAAGCGATCAGCCCGGCAGCCAGTGCAGGGACGCCGTAGGCTGTAAGCTGTGAAGCGATAAGCTGCTCGCTGATCTCTGTACCGCACGGCATCGCGATACTTGGGCTGCTACGTAGCGGAACGGCGTCATCGCGGAATGTCGTCCTGAACGGAGTGAAGGACCCGCACGTGCAGGTCCTTCGCTCCGCTCAGGACAACAGGTAGCTCCGCCGTTCGTCACCAACGTGCCCAAGTTTCGCGATGTCGTTCACACACGAGATCAGCGAGAAGCCTATCGCTTAGCAGCTTACCGCCTATGGCGTTCGTTGCACTGAACAACGGACCGCCGTCTTGTCCTTGCAACGTTAGTACGCCGAACCGAGCGTCACACTCTCGTCGCTCCCAACAGCTTGTCGAGCGTGATCGGCAACTCCCGAACTCTCACCCCTGAAGCGTTGTACACCGCGTTCGCCACCGCCGCCGCCACCCCCGTGATCCCGATCTCCCCGATCCCCTTCACCCCGATCGGGTTCACGTACGGATCCACTTCGTCCACGAACGTCACGTCGAGCTGGCCGATGTCGGCGTGCACCGGCACGTGATACTCGGCGAGATCGGCGTTGATGTACCGTCCCGTGCGCGGGTCCACGAGCGTCTCTTCCTCGAGCGCCATGCCGATCCCCCAGACGATCCCGCCCTGTAGCTGGCTGCGCGCCGTCTTGGGATTGAGGATCTTCCCCGCCGAGTACGCGGCGACGACGCGTGGAATGCGGATCTCGCCGAGCTCGCGATCGATGCGCGTCTCCACGAACACCGCGCCGAAGGCGTGCGACGACCGCGCGCCACCGCCCATCGGCGCGCCCGGTGTCGAGTCGACGGTCACGGTGAAGGTTCGTCCAGACTGCCGGCCGAGGAATGCCACGAGCGACGCGTCGTCGCTCACGCCCTGGTCGGTGAGCTGCCTGCGCAGCTTGGTGCACGCCTCGAACACCGCGCTCCCCGTCGATGCCGCCGTCATGGAGCCGCCGCTCACGGGGCTCGGCGGCATGCGCGAGTCGCCCAGCTCGAACCGCACTTGATCCGGCGCGAGGCCGAGCGCGTCGGCGGCGATCTGGGTCATGATGGTGTACGTGCCCGTGCCGAGATCCTGCGACGCGGTCTGCACGAGCGCGCGAACCGTGTTCGACCCGTCGAGGGTGAGTCGCGCCGATGCGGACGCCGGCAACCGATAGGTCGGATAAGTGGCCGTGGCCATGCCGTAGCCCACGAGCACGTTGCCGTCGCGCATCGACCCCGGTTCACGCGAGCGCCTGGACCAGCCGAATCGCTCGGCGCCGACGCGATAGCATTCGCGCAGCGACTTGCTGCTCCATTCCCGCCCCGACTCCGGATCCTTCTCCGCGTAGTTCTTGAGGCGGAGCTCCACCGGGTCCATGCCGAGCGAGACGGCCAGCTCGTCCATCGCGCTCTCGATCGCGAAGGTACCTGGCGCCTCGCCCGGGGCGCGCTGGAAGGTCGGCGCGCCGAGGTCGAGCTTCACCAGCCGATGCGTCGTCTCGATGTTCGGCGACTCGTAGAGCATGCGCGTCACGTTGGCGCACGGCTCCACGTAGTCCTCGTACCGCGACGTATGCGACATGCTGTCGTGCTTTACGGCGGTGAGCGTTCCGTCACGCCTGGCGCCGAGCTGCACGTGCTGCGACGTCTGCGGCCGGCCGCCCACAGGGCCGTACATCTGCCGGCGCGAGAGGACCAGCTTGACGGGGCGCTTCACCGCCCGCGCGGCCATCGCGGCGAGCGGCACGTGCGACCACATGAGCCCCTTGCAGCCGAAGCCGCCGCCCACGAAGTACGACACGATGCGCACGTTCGCCGGCGCGACGCCGATCGTGCCGGCCAGCACGTCGCGGTCGCCCATCACGTACTGCGTCGCGTCGTACACGGTGAGGTTGTCACCCTCCCACACCGCGATGGTGGCGTGCGGCTCCATCGGGTTGTGATTCTCGATCGGCGTCGCGTAGCGCGCGTCGATGCGGACGTCGGCGGCGGCGAGGCCCGTCGCGGCATCGCCCTTCTTGCTGTCGGGGTTGCCGCCCATGCCCGGTGCCGGGGCATACCCGCTCCCACTCGCCTTTTCCATGTCGAGCGTGGGCCTGGTCGCGGCGTACTTCACCTTCACGAGCGCGGCGGCATCGGTGGCGCGCTCGAGCGTGTCGGCAATCACGACCGCGATCGGCTGCCCGTTGTACATCACGCGGTCATCCTGAAGGAGCGACAGCGCCTTCGTGACGAGCATGCCCTGACCCTTCCCCTTCAGCTTCTCCGTGTTCTGGTGCGTCATCACGCGCAGCACGCCGGGCGCCTGCTCTGCGGCGCTCGTGTCCATGCTCGCGATGCGGCCGCTGGCCACGCTGCTCTGCACGATCACCGCGTGCACCATGCTGGCCGCGGGGAACTCGGCGGAGTATCGCGCGCCGCCGGTGACCTTCAGTCGTCCGTCTACTCTGTCCAGCGGGGCGCCGACGGCGCCACCTTGGTGCCGGTCCAGCGGCGATCCGACGGAGGGCGACACGCCGGTCGTCGTCTTTGGCTTCTGATACATGGTCATGGTCAGCCCATCGCCGTAGCCGTGGTGAGCGCGCGTACCATCGTGCGCTTCGCGAGCTCGATCTTGAACGCGTTCTCCTTCCGCGGTACGGCGCTCCTCAGCTCCGCCTCGGCGGCCGCGCGGAAAGTTGCCGGCGTCGCTTCCTTGCCGACGAGCGCTGCCTCGGCGAGGTGCGAGCGCCAGGGTTTGGTCCCCACGCCGCCGAGCGCGACGCGGGCGTTGCGGATGCGGCCGCCGTCGAGGTCGAGCGCAACCGCCGCCGACGCGAGCGCGAACGCGAACGACGCGCGATCGCGCACCTTGCGATAGTGCGAGCGCCGCGCCCAGGGCAGCGCGGGGATCTCCACGGCCGTGATCATCTCGCCGTGCTGGAGCACCGACTCGCGATCGGGGTGCGCGCCGGGCGTGACATGGAAGTCGACGAGCGGAATGGTGCGCTCGCCGCGCGGGCCGCGCACGTGCACGATGGCATCGAGCGCGACCATCGCCACCGGCATGTCGCCGGGGCTCGTCGCGATGCACTGGTTGCTCGTGCCGAGCACGGCGTGGATCCTGTTATGTCCCTCGATCGCCGAGCAGCCGGAGCCCGGCTCACGCTTGTTGCAGGGCATGGCGGTGTCGCGGAAGTAGTAGCAGCGCGTGCGCTGCATGAGGTTCCCGCCCACCGTGGCCATGTTGCGGATCTGCCCCGAGGCACCGGAGAGCAGCGCTTCGGAGAGCACGGGGAACTGCTCCTTCACCGTGGTCGTCCACGCGAGGTCGCTGTTGCGCACCAGCGCTCCGATGCGGAGGCCACCGTTGGGAGTGGCCGTGACGGTCTCGAGCGACTTGTCGCGCTTCGCGAGGGTGTTGATGTCGATCAGCCGGCGCGGCGTCTCGACGTTGAGCTTCATCAGGTCCACGAGAGTCGTGCCGCCAGCGATGAACCGCGCATCCGCGTTGGCGGAGACGATGCCCGTCGCCTCGGCGATGTCCGATGCCTGGAGATAGTTGAAGGGTCGCATGGTCTCAGCCTCTCGCGTTGGCGCGGACGTCCTGGATGGCGGCGACGATGCCCGGGTACGCACCGCAGCGGCAGATGTTGCCGCTCATGCATTCCTTCACGTCGGCGTCGGAGGGGCCGCACGGTTCCTTGAGCAGGGCCGTGGCCGACATGATCTGCCCGGAGGTGCAGTAGCCGCACTGGAAGCCGTCGTGCGTGATGAACGCCGACTGCATGGGGTGCAGGCTATCACCCTGCGCGAGCCCTTCCACCGTGGTGATCTCGTCGCCCTGATGCATGACGGCGAAGGTGAGACACGAGAGCTGACGCCGGCCGTTCACATGGACTGTGCATGCCCCGCATTGGCCATGGTCACACCCCTTCTTGGTGCCGGTGAGCCCGGCGTATTCGCGCAGTGCGTCGAGCAGCGTCACGCGAGGCTCGATCGTCATCGGCATCGAGCGCCCGTTCACGCGCAGCGTCACGCTCGCCGCCATCACGTCCGGGTTCTCCGGCATCGGTGCCGCGAGACGCTCGGCAAACGGCTCCGCTTTCGCCGCGAGCGGCGCGGCCGCCAGCGCGAGCGCCGCCGCCAGGGCGGTCGTGACGAACTCGCGGCGCGACGGCATGAGCTGCGAGCGGGAGTCGGGGTTCTGTCGTGCGCAGGGCGGCAGCGCAAACGACGATTCGCCCTCTGGAGCGACGGCGTCGTCCTGACCGGAGCGCGGCGCCAGGGCGGTCAGCGCCTCGAGCAGCTCGTCGGCACGTGGAGCAGTGCCGATCGCCCCGTCGTGCCGCCAGACGATGGTTCCGTTCGCATCGATCACGAACAGCGCCTGTCCGCCGTGCACGTCGTAGCGCTGAGCCACCGCGCCGTTGGGGTCGAGATCGGCGAGGAGCGGGACGCGCACTGCATCGTCGGCGAAGGCGAGCTGGCACCACATCCCATCCATGGAGATGCCGAGCAGCTCCGCGCTCACGCCGGGCACCTGCTGCACCAGCCAGTTGAAGTGCGCGAGCTGATCGGCGCGCGAGGGATCCCAGTCGGATGGATAGAACGCCAGAATGACCGGCTGGCCACGAAGGTCACTGAGAACGACGCGGCGACCGGCCGCGTCGGAGAGCTCGAAGTCGGGAGCCGGCATGCCGACATCGACCTGCGCGCGAGTAGCGGGCATCATCATTCCTCGGAAGGAGCGGATGCTCTGATGCTATGCGCGATTCGTGGCGGCGGCCAGAGGAAGAGGGGATGGGCTCGCTTCCGACTGACGGAGCAGGCAATAAGCTCGGCAGCCAGGCAGAAGACGCTGTCAGCCCTACGCTGTTGGCCGCCGTTCCGTTAGGAACCAGCTTGCTCTCAGCCGCCAGGTAGCCAGAGTGTGAATCTCGCGCCCTCTCCGACGACACTCTCCACCGTCAACCGGCACCCCATCGACTCCGCCAGCCGCCGAGCGATCGGCAGCCCCAGGCCGGCGCCGTCGTGCTCTCGGCACTCGCTCGGCTCTACCTGGTTGAACGGCTCGAAGATCGAGGCGTGCAGCTGAGCGGGGATGCCGCATCCGGTGTCGCGCACCTCGATGCTCGTCGGGCGATCGCTGCCGTCGCGGCCGAGAACGGTGATCGTCACGCCGCCGCGATCGGTGAACTTC
>JBJMNM010000775.1:0-2221 GCA_045804305.1 Gemmatimonadaceae bacterium
TGAATGGCGGCGCGGGCACGGACTACGACTTCGTCCGGTTCTACGCCGACGCGAAGCCGGAAGGGCTCGAGGCCACCATTGGCGCCCTCGCCGACCGCATGACCCCCGACTCGGCACGATTTTCGGCGCAGACGCTTCAGCGCGACCAGGACATCGTGATGAGCGAGATCCGCCGCGCCACAAACGTCGACTGGGATCTCGACGTGATGAACCATCTCGCCGCCGGCACTTTCGGCGCCGACCATCCATACAACCACGCCGTGGGCGGCCTGGAGAGCGACATCCGCGCCGCGAGCGTGCCGCTCATGCAGGAGTGGCACCGGCGCTACGCCGGCGCGGCGAACATGCTCGTCATCGTCGTCGGCAACTTCGAACCGGCCATCGCCGAGCGGATCGTCGCGCGTCACTTTGGCTCGCTGCGCCCTGGGCCGCCGCTCGCGCGGGTGACGCAGTGGATCCCGGTACCAAGGAACAGGCACGATCGCCTCGAGAAAGATGTGGCCCGCGGCGTGGTGTATCTGCGCTGGCCTGTTCCCCCGTGGGGCGATCCCGCGACCGCCGACCTCGCGCTGTTCGCACGCGTCATGTCGCATCGCGGCGGGCATTCCAGGCGCGGCAACTCCGCCACACTGGACAGCGTGTCGGCCTCGATCGACCTGGGAGAGATCGCCGGATCGTTCACGCTGCGCGGCGTGGCGGCGAACGGCACAGACACCGGCAACGCCGAGGCCGCGCTGCGCGCACTGCTCGCGACCTTGCTGCGCGATGGGCCGAGCGACGTGGAGCTCGCGCGGGCGAAGGCAGAGGATGCCACCGCCTTCGCGCTCTCACTTCAGCAGCTCGGCGACCGCCGCAATGGCCGCGCCGACGCGATCGGGCTCGGGCAGTACTACTTCGCCGATCCCGACCGGTGGCGCGTTCTGCGTACGCGCGCCGATGCCGCCACGCCCTCCCGCGTGCGCGACACCGCGCGGCGATGGCTGACCGAACCGGGCTACGTGCTCCACGTGGTGCCGCGCATTGCGACCGCGATGGGCGCACCGTACGATCGCGCCACACCGGTCTCGCCGCTGCCAGTGCGCCGCCCATCGGCGCCGCGGCTGATCGAGCGGACGCTCGCCAATGGCATGCGTCTCATCGTCGTGGAGCGGACGGCGCTGCCGCTCGCGCAGCTCACCCTCGCCTTCAACGCCGGCAGCGGCACCGACACACCTGCCAACGCGGGTCGCGCGCGCGTAGCGCTCGATGCGCTCACGCGCCTTCCCGTCGACGCGCGAGGCACGACCCTCGACGACGCGCTCGCGCAGCTCGGTGCGCGCTCCGAGACGCGGCTCGATCGCGACTACGCCGTGCTCGACGTGTCGCTGATGAACGAGCGCGTGCCGGCCGCAATCGCGTTGCTCGCATCAGCATTGAGCCGGCCGGCGCCGGAGGCGCTCCTCTCCGATGCGACGCGTGCTGCGACGCAGCGTCTCGAGCGCGTAGTGGTAAATCCAGTGCAGGCGCGCCGTCGGGCGCTGGGGTGTCTCATGCTCGTGCCCTGCGCGCCAGCGGCGCTCGATGGACTCGGCACGCGCGGCGGCCTGGTTGCGCTGACCGTCGCCGACCTGCGCGCTTTCTATGCGACGTACTACGGGCCGGGCAACACGCTGCTCGTGGCATCCGGTCGCGTGGACACCGCATCACTGGAGCGACAGCTCGCGGCGGCGCTCGGGGCGGGGAGTCGCGGGAGCAACGCTCGCGTTCCCGCGCAGACCGCGGCGCCAGCGTACGCGTCGGCCGGCGGAGCCGCCATGCTCGACTATCCGACCGCGCCCCTCACCTACCTGCTGCTCGCGCAGCCCCTGCCGCCCGAGGTCGCGTCCGATCCCGCCATGCTTCAGCTCGCGCGCCTGGTGAACCTCGCCTTTCGGCAGCGGCTCATGGCCAACCTCCGCGAGGCGAAAGGATGGTCGTACGAGGTCTATCCCTTCTCGGTGGAGGCCGACCGGCGCGGCGCCTTCATGCTGTTCGACATCCCTCTTCAGCCGGACAAGGTAGGCGACGCGATCGCCGAAATCAGGACGGAGCTCACTCGCCTGCGCGACGACTCCCTCAACGCGACCTTCCTGGCGCAGGTCTCGGCCGTCGCGGCCTCGGCTGGAGTGCCGCGCGATCTGTCGTCGCTGGAGCGGATCAATACAGACGTGCTGGAATTGGCGCGGAGCGGCCGCTCGGCGCA
>JBJMNM010000776.1:0-4237 GCA_045804305.1 Gemmatimonadaceae bacterium
AGAGCGGGCGTCCGATGATGTGCACGTGCGCGTCGATGAACCCGGGGAGCAGCGTAGCGTCGCCGAGGTCGATCACGCGCGCGCCGGCCGAGATGGCAACGGATGCCTCCGCGCCCACGGCCACGATCCGGTCGTCGGTCACGACGACGACTCCGTTCTGCACGACCGGGGCGCCGGTGCCGTCGATGAGGCGCGCGGCTTTCAGGACGACGGTGCCCTTGGCAGGGGACTGCTGGGCGGCGAGTGCGGCGGGAAGGAGCAGCGCAGCGAGGAGAGCGGAGGGGCGCATGGGGAGGGTTGGAGGGCAGACAGGTCGAGAAGCAGTCGAACGGCGGAGCGAAGTGGTGGGCCGAGTCAAGTATCGGGTCAGCGAACCCAATGTTTCGCGTTCTTCCACGGCGTCGGGTCGAAGAGCGACTCGTCGAGCGGGACGTTCGCGCGGACGTCGGTGTAGTCCTCGGAGAAGATCAGCCGGTCGCCGACGTAGATCTCCACCCGCGTCGCGACCCAGCCGCCGGCCTGCGGCTCGTAGTTCACGAAGCGGATGTCCTGCACTTGCGTCGAATCGCGCGGTGCCGCTTCGATGAGGCGCGTGAAGAGCATGCGGTCGGCATCCACCCAGAACTGCTTGCGGCGCAGGTCGCCCTGCAGCGCGCCCACCACGATCATCGGGCGCCCGCCGAAGGTGTCCATGTGCACGCGGCTCATGTCGAACCCCTGTCGGCGGAGCAGCGCGGACGTACGCGCCGGCGGATTGCCGTACACGTCGAAGCCCAGCAGCAGGAGGTCGTTCACCCCCGGCTCGGCGCGGACGACCTTGTTGTTCGAGGCGACGAACTGGCTGTCGCGGGCGTACATCACGCCATTGCCGCCGGCGACCGGATCGAAGTCGATGCGGAGCCGACCCGGCACCTTCATCGACTCGTACCAGGTCTGCACGTCCCACTTGCCGCTCGCCAGCAGGCGAGAGGTCTTCTGCCGGAAGGTGAGGCTGCTGTACCACTTGCCGGCGTAGCGGTCGTGCATGGCCGTGGCCACACCCTCGCCGGAGACGAAGTTGGGGGTCGTGCGGACCGGGGCGGGCGGCAGCGGGGCGGGCGTCGCCACGCTCCGGCCGCAGGCGGCGGCCAGGACGGCGAGCGAGGCGGCGGCGAGCGTCGTCGCTCGGGCGAGGTGCGTGACGGAGAGTCGCATGCCCGAAAGCTCCCCGGCAGCCCCGCCACACGCAACGCTTGAGATCACAACCTTCATGCGCTACCGCCGAGCCCGCCGAGTCATGGCTGACGATGATACCCGGCCGCGGCCGATGGTCCAACGTCGCCCCGGCGTCTAATCTTCCCGCATGAGCGATGACGCCCCTTCGTTCGTGCGAGGCATCTTCGCCGGCGCGATCCACGACAGTCTGCTCTTTCCCTTCCCCGCCCCGCTGAGCGAGCGGGATCCGGATGAGGCACGAACGGTTCGCCGGCTGCTCCGCGACATGGAGCGCATGCAGGCCGGTCGCCTCATCGACCCGGCGCGGTTCGACGAGGAAGAACGCATCCCGGAAGAGACAATCACCGCGCTCGCGGAGAGCGGCTGGCTCGGCCTCTCGATCCCCCGCGAGTACGGCGGCCTTGGTCTCTCTCCCGCGGCGTACGCACACGTGTTCGGCGCGATCTCCAGCGTGGACGCGTCGGTCGGCGTGCTGCTCGGCGTGCACTGCGGGCTGGGATCCAAGGCGATCGTGCTGTTCGGGACACCGGAGCAGAAGGCGCGGTATCTCCCGATGCTCGCGCGTGGCGAGACGCTGGCCGCGTACGCGCTGACCGAGCCGGAGACCGGATCGGACGCGCAGAACATCGTGACGCAGGCGCAGCCGAACGCCGACGGAAGCTGGACGCTGACGGGGCGCAAGCAGTGGATCGGCAATGGCCATCGCGCCGGCGTGATCGCGACGTTCGCGCAAACGCCGGTGGTGCGCGGGACCAAGACGATCCTTCGCCCCACGGCCTTCATCATCCGCCCCGACATGCCCGGCTTCAAGGTCGCGGGGACGGTGCGCAAGCTCGGCATCCGCGGGTCCACCCAGGCGGAGCTCGTGTACGATGGGCTCCGCGTGCCGGCCGATCACGTGCTCGGCGCGGTGGGCAAGGGCTTCGGCGTGGCGGTGAAGGTTCTGAACGGCGGGCGCCTCACGCTGGCAGCGGGATGCACGGCCGGCACCAAGTCGCTGCTCGCGCAGATGGTGGAGTTCTCCGAGGCGCGCGTGCAGTTCGGCCGGCCGATCGCCGACTTCGAGATCACGCAGCGCAAGCTCGCGCGCACGGCCAGCGACATCTATGCGGCCGATGCGATGCTCGGCGAGCTGACGCGATTGGCGGATCACCCGGACGGCGAATACGCGCTCGAAGCCGCCTGCTGCAAGGTGTTCGCGAGCGAGATGCTCTGGCGCGCCGCCGACGAGATGGTGCAGGTCGCGGGAGGGCGCGGCTTCGTGAAGCCGTATCCGTACGAGCGGCACCTGCGCGATGCGCGCATCAACCGGATCTTCGAGGGCACGAACGAGATCCTGCGCTTGTTCATCTCGCTCAACGGCATCCAGGGACCGTCGGCGGCGCTTCAGGAGCTCGGCGTGGCGCTCCGGCGTCCGCTCAGAAATTTCGGGCTGATCTCCGGGTTCGCCGCGTCACGGCTGGCGAGCCGGCTCGGCGCCACGCCCACGCTCGACGTGGAGCTGCACGAGCGGCTGCAGCCGCATGCGCGCCACTTCGAGAAACACGTGGCCGAGCTGAAGGAGGCAGCCGAGCGGCTCATTCGTGCCTATCGCAAGCAGATCATCGAGCGGCAGCAGGAGCTCGAGCGGCTGAGCGACATGTCGATCGAGCTGTTCGCCACGGCGTGCGTGCTGGCGCGCACCCAGCAGCTGCTCAGCGAGCGCGGCGAGGCCGGCTGCGCGTACGAGCTGGAGCTGTGCGACCTGTTCGTGGTCGAGGCGGGGCGCCGGTTCCGGACCAACCGGCTGGCGATCCAGAGCCCGCAGGATGAAACACGTCGGCGAGTGGCGTCGGAAGCACGAGCGAGGAGTGGCTACGGTGTGGAGGATGCGATACTACCGTCAGGCGGTCAGGCGGTCGGGCAGTCGGGCGGTGAGACGCCTTCCGACAATCCACTACCTCCAACGCTCGCCACCACACCGCCGGACCGCCTTACCGCCCTACCGAAAAGGAAATGATCTACGACATCTCGGTTCCGCTCCGCACGGGCGGCGTGGTCTACCCGGGCAATCCGCTCATCTCGATCACGCCTCAGCAGGCCATCTCGCAGGGCGCGGGCGCGAACGTGTCGCGCATCGACTTCGGATCACACAGCGGCACGCACGTGGATGCGCCGAAGCACTTCTTCGACGACGGGGCTGGCGTGGACGCGCTGCCGCTGAACGTGCTGATCGGCCGCGCACGCCTGATCGCGATGAGCGACGACGTGACGAGCGTCGGTGAGGCGGAGCTGAAGCAGCATGACCTCGACGGCGTGGAGCGGCTGCTGATCCGGACGCGCAACTCGGCGTGGCTCGCGAGCGGAAGCAGCGAGTTCCACCCCGACTACACCTTCGTCGCTCCGGACGGCGCCGCGTATCTCGCCGGGCTGGGCGTGAAGCTCGTCGGCGTGGATTATCTGTCCGTGGAGCAGTTCCACTCGGGACATCATCGGACGCATCGCACACTGCTGCAGCGCGGGATCGTGATCGTGGAAGGTCTGCTGTTGTCCGAGCCGCCGCCGGGAGACTACGAGCTGTATTGCCTGCCTCTCAAGCTGGCGGGACTGGACGGCGCGCCGGCACGGGCCATACTGCTCCGGAAATAGATGTTCGCATCGTCCGCGATGATTCCACCCGGCCGTACTCGGTACTCGATACGAGATACGAGATACTTCGTACCAGCGATTCGGCGCCGCGTCAGCCAGGTGGTATGCGCCGAATTGGCCGTACGAAGTACCTTGTACCTCGTAATGACGTACAGGGTACGGCGGAGGAGACCCTTGGTACCGCGCGTCAACCGCCCTACCGCCCGACCGTCAGGCTTCCATCCCCCTAAAGCGCTCTCGTCAAGCAACTGGCAATGATCGGCCTCGGCAAGATGGGCGGCACCATGTCGGCGCGGCTGCTGCGCGACAAGCACGCCGTCGTCGTCAACGACCACCACGCGGACAACATCGCCAAGTATGCCGCGCTGGGCGGTACGCCGGCGAAGGATCTCGC
>JBJMNM010000777.1:0-12445 GCA_045804305.1 Gemmatimonadaceae bacterium
AAACAATTAACCTACACTACTCTCATACCATCTAAGGAAATATGCCGACCTGGATGCAATCGGAGCGATCCGCTGGATGTTGGAGCCGTTCCAGGCCGTTGCTCCTGCGACCGGCGCGAGAATCGATGTTGGAGCAGTCCCCTCAGTTGACCGCAACGCAGTCAGCAACGCCCTTACCCGCACGATCGTGAGCCTACGCTCCCTCGCGAGCCTTCTTCCGGCCGCGCTGCTCGGCATCGTCGCCTTCGCTCTCGTCCTGATCATCACCGAGCCGCCGGGCCCGGGGCTCGACCCCGATGCGCTCCAGTACATGGGCGCGGCGGAATCCCTGGCGGCGCACCTCGAGTACCGGGTGCCCACCGCCGAGTGGGCGAGCGCGGACAGCACGTCCGCGCTGGGGCATTTTCCGCCCGGCTTCTCCACCGCACTCGCGCTGCCGGTCCGGCTCGGCCTCGCTCCCATGCAGGCGGCGCGGCTCGTCGAAGCGCTCGCCGCGGGGGTGACCATCGCGGTGCTCGTGCTTCTCGTGAGCGGTGCCACGACGACGCCGCTCGCCGGCATCTTCGTCGCCGTCGCGCTGTTCGCGCTGGACGCGATGCAGGAGGTGCACGTCTCGGTGTTGAGCGAGCCGCTCTTCCTCGCCTGTCTCGCGCTCACTCTCGCCGCCATGGTCCGTGCGCCGGACCACCCGTTGCGCGCGGGCGTGCCGGCCGCGCTGGGCGCGCTCACCCGCTATGCCGGCATCTCACTCGTGGGCGCCGTCGCGGTGTGGCAGCTCCTTCAGCGTGCACCGCGCACGACCCGCCTCCGGCGCGCGGCGGTGGCGGTGCTGCCGGCGATCGTGCTGCAGGGCGCGTGGGTGCTCCGGACACGGCGTCTGGCGGGACCCACGGCGATTCGCCGTTTCGCCGTGTACACGAGCGGGCTGCGCGCCACGCTGGCGCAGGGCGGTGCGACGCTCGCCGACTGGCTCGTGCCGGATCCCGATGCGCCAACGGAGCCGATGTCCCGGCACGGCTGGATCGCGCTTGCCGCCGGCGTCGTGCTGCTCGTCGTCGTGAGCGCCGGAGCATGGCGTGCATGGCGGCTCGCACATCCCACGACGGACGACGCTGCGCCCTCCCCGACCGCGTGGCGCCTGATCGCGGCGAGCCTCGTGCTCCTGACGTGCTACGCCGGAATGCTCGTCATGTCGCGGCTCCTCGCCGACCCGGCGATCCCGCTCGACGACCGCCTGCTCGCGCCCGTTCTGCTCCTGGCGACGACGATCGCCGCGACGACGATCGCGCTCTGGTGGCGCGGCGCGCACTCGACGCTGGCCCGCATCGCGGTGGCCGGTGCGCTCCTCGGATGGTGGACGGCGAGCGCGGCGGTCACGAACGCGCACGCCGCCTACGCGCTGACGGCGGGCTCCGACTTCGCGGGCGAGCAGTGGCGGCGGAGCGAGCTGCTCGCGTGGGCGCGCACCGACGGTACGCGGTACCCGCTCTACACCAACTGGCCGGCCGCGCCGTACTTCTATCTGCATCGTCCGTCGCGGCTGCTCCCACTGCGCAACGACGCGCGCGCACTCGCCGCGTTCCCGGATACGCTGCGCGTGCGCAACGGACGAGCACTCGTGTTCAACGTGGCGGGCGTGGAGTACGCAACGGCGGACCAGCTGGCCGCGTTGCGCGGATTGCGCGTGGTCGCGCGGTTCGCGGACGGCGTGGTGCTCGCGGCGGCCGGCGCGGTGACGCAATCGCGGAAGTAGTGTCAAACAAACCCCACAGGACACGGAACGCAGAACCAATTGTCGTCGGTCGGCGTATAAGTGGCAGTCAGTCATTGCAGAATCTCCCGGTCTCAACCGAGGCACCGATGCTATCCGCTGCTCTCAGAGCCATGGCTCTGCTGTCATTTGCCGCTCTGCCCGCCTCCGCGTCGTCGACCCGCGTCGCCGCGCCACCAGCGGCCGCTCTCGATACGGTCGTGGTCGCCGGTGGATGCTTTTGGGGCGTGCAGGGGGTCTTTCAACACGTGAAGGGCGTCGTGAGCGCCACGTCCGGCTATAGCGGCGGCTCCGTCGCCAACCCCGATTATGAGCAGGTGAGCACCGGCCGGACCGGCCATGCGGAGGCAGTGCGCGTGGTCTATGATCCCGCGAAGGTCTCCTTTGCCCGACTGATGGAAGTCTTCTTCACGGTGGCGCACGATCCTACCCAGCTCAACCGTCAGGGCCCCGATGTCGGGACGCAGTACCGCTCGGCGGTGTTCTACACGAGCGACGCGCAACGCCAGGCGACGCAGGCCTTCGTGGCACAACTCGACAAGGCGGGACGGAAGGTCGTCACACAGGTGGCGCCGCTACGTGGGTTCACGGTCGCGGAGGCGTACCATCAGGATTACGCGACCCTTCATCCCGATCAGCCATACATCAAGTACAACGACCTGCCGAAGATCGCGCAGCTGAAGACGCAGTATCCGCAGCTCTGGAGCGACCGCCTCGCAGCGCATTGACGCGCCTGGCCGCGGCCGCTTCCTCGGTGCGCTCCTTGCTTGTATCAGCAGGCATAACCAACTCGGGAGCATGCCGAATGTCGGAGCGAAACAGGACGCACAACGGACGCGATGTGGATGGTCGCTTCAAGGTGCGCCAGGCGGATGTGGACGACCTGGAGACCGATCCGAGCGGAGTCGACTTCATTCGCGACGACGTGCGCCTTGGCGGCGCGGTCGCGGACGTCGGTGCGCAGGCGGGTGAGCGCGCGGCGCACATCCACGAGCTCGTGGAAGAGAATCGCGAGAACGTAAACAAGATCAGCGGCAAGGGCGCCAACGGCGGCCGGAAGCGATCCCGCTGACAGACACGGTGGTGACGGCCCGCGCACGAGCGTCGTGCGCGGGCCGTTTTTGCGTCGTGTCGCCGCGCCGGTGCGAATTACATGGCGTGTACATACATCAGCGCGTTCGCCTGACGGCAGACGCGTGACCACGCCTCGCCGGTGACGCGCTCGCGGCTGCGAGGGTGGTGTCATTGACGCCGAAGCGCGGCACCCACAGAATTTGGCGCGCAGTCTCCCCACGCGGACCCCCACCGCGTTCGGATCCCCTCACCAGAAGTTGGAGGAGACATGTACCGGACAGCAGTCCGTCTCGCCCTGCTGGCCGTCTGCCTGAGCAGTGTTCAGGCCGAGGCACAGCGCCGCATCACCGGTCGCGTCACCGAAGAAGGTGGCACCACTCCAGTTGGCAGCGTCACCGTGCTCGTTCCCGGCACGTCGACCGCCGTGGTGACCAATGACAACGGCACCTTCACCCTCCTCGTGCCGGCCGGCGACGTGCAACTCAGCGCGCGGCGCATCGGCTACAAGCGGAAGAACTTCACCGTGCGCGGCGATCAGACCGACGCCTCGGTGTCGATCGAGCGCGATCCGTTCCGCCTCGAGACGCAGATCGTGACCGGCGCCGCCACGACCGTCGCACGACAGAACGTGGCGAACGACGTCGGCCTCGTCACCGCCGATCAGTTGTCGCGCGTGCCCGCGGCGTCGATCGAGAACGCGCTCGCCGGCAAGATCGCCGGCGCGCAGGTCATCGCCAACTCCGGCGCGCCCGGCGGCGGCAACCAGATCCGCATGCGCGGCGTCACGTCGGTGTTCGGGTCGGTCGACCCGCTCTACGTGGTGGACGGGGTGATCGTCAGCAACGACGTCATGCAGCCCGGCACCAACGCGCTCACGTCGGCGCGCCGTGCCTCGTCGAACGCGTCGAACCAGGACAACGGCGTGAACCGCATCGCGGATCTCAACCCGAACGACATCGAGAGCGTCGAGGTGCTCAAGGGCGCGTCCGCGTCGGCGATCTACGGCTCCAAGGCGTCGAACGGCGTCGTCCTGATCAAGACGAAGTCCGGCAGCACCGGCTCGGCCGCCGTCAACCTCACCCAGCGGCTCGGCACCTTCGACCTCGCGCGCAAGTTCAACCTGCGCCGGTTCAATACGGTGGCCGAAGCCCAGGCCTATGCGGTCAGCCAGGGATATGCCATGTCCGCTGCCCAGGTGGCGGCGAACTACTCGGCGTGCAACGGCTTCTGCGACTTCGAGGAGGAGCTGTTCGGCGAGCACCAGCTCTCGTACGAAACGGGCCTGAACGTGCGTGGCGGCACCGGGACGACGAACTACTTCATCTCCGGGATCACCAAGTACGACGGCGGCATCCAGAAGAACACCGGCTACAAGAAGGACGCCATCCGGCTCAACCTGTCGCAGGCCATCGGCGAGAAGCTCACGCTGCAGGCGAACACCGGCTTCATCCGGACGAACACGCGGCGGGGCATCAGCAACAACGACAACGCGAACATCACACCCTACTTCGTGTTCGCCGCGACGCCGAGCTGGTTCGACATGCGCCCGCAGAACGGCGTGTATCCCATCACGCCGGTGATGAAGACGAACGTGTTCCAGGATGTGGACTTCATCCAGACGCCCGATGAGGTGAACCGGATCATCAGCTCGGCCAGCGCGACGTACCAGCTCGTGAGCACGGAGCGGCAGACCCTCGCGTTCAAGGCCGATGCCGGGATCGATCGGTTCAACGAGCAGGTGAACATCGTCTCACCGCGCTTCCTGATCTTCGAGCCGAACGACGGTTTGCCGGGCACGGTGACCTCGCTGAGCGGCAGCGTGCAGAACCTGAACCTCAACCTCAGCCTGGCGCACACGTACACGGGCGTTGGCCGAGGGTGGACCGCGACGACGTCGGGCGGGATCCAGCGCGAGACCAGTGCGCGCCGCAGCACCAACGTGGTGACGCGCGACGTCCTGGCGGGACTCGAGAACATCAATTCCGGTACGGCGCCGGAAGTGTTTGCCGACCGCCAGGCAGTGAAGGGCTTCGCGATGTTCGGGCAGGAAGAGCTCCTCGCGCTCGACGAGAAGCTCCTCCTCACCGCGGGCGTGCGCGCGGAGCGCAGCACGCTCAACGGCGACGTCGACAAGCTGTTCGCCTTCCCGAAGGCGTCGGTCTCCTATCGCCTGGTTGGCATCGTGCCGAAGGTGGATGAGGTGAAGTTGCGCCTCGCGGCGGGCCAGTCGGGCAACCAGCCCCTCTACCTCCAGAAGTACCGCACCGGCATCACGGCGGTGTACGACAAGCAGCTCGGCGTGCAGTCCGGACCGTCGTTCGGCGATCCGAACATCAAGCCGGAGCGTCAGACGGAGATCGAGACCGGCTTCGACGCGCACTTCGGCGGCAATCGGGGCTCGCTCGCGTTCACGGTCTATCAGAAGACGATCGACGACGTGATCCTCCAGATCGCGACCGCGCCCTCGCTCGGCTACACCGTGGACATCCACAACGGGGGCTCGTTCCGCAACCGCGGCGTGGAGGCGATGCTCGAGCTCACGCCGATCCAGAACAACAGCTTCGACTGGACCACGCGCACGACCTTCGCCCGCAACGTGGGCATCGTGACCAGCCTCCCGGTCCCATCATTTACCCTCTCGCAGGACGCGACGGGGCAGGGCGTGGCGTTTGGTGCGGGGTACGGCATCGCGCGTCTGGAAGAGGGCAAGAGCGTGACGCAGATCGTGGCGTCCGACGGCGCGAACGGCGTGCGGCAGTTCGGCGATGCCGCGCCGCATTTCACGATGGGCTTCAACAACGAGATCAGCTGGGGCGCGCTGCGGCTCTCTTCGCTGCTCGATTGGCAGAGCGGCGGCGATCTCGTGAACGTGACGCAGAACGTGTTCGATGCCTTCGCCCTCGCGCCCGATGTGCCCGACGGCGGCCTCCAGCGCATCAATCTCAACGACACGCAGGGCATCTCGCAGTACGTGGAGCATGCGTCGTTCGTGAAGCTGCGCGAGGTGGCGCTGACCTACGACATCCCGCGGCAGTGGATCGATCGGCTCGCGGGCCGCGCGCGCTCCATGAAGGTCGAGCTCAGCGGGCGTAATCTGGTGACCTGGACCAAGTACCCCGGCGCCGATCCCGAAGTGAGCAACTTCGGCAATCAGGCGATCAGCCGGTTCATCGACCTCGCACCATTCCCGCCATCCCGCAGCTTCTTCTTCACCATCGACGTGGGATTCTGACATGACGCCGACAATCATGACGTCACGCATCTCGAGGAGTGGGGCGGCGGCCACGGGGGGAGCGATGCTGTTGCTGTCCCTCTCGCTCGGCCTCGTGTCCTGTTCCGATCCGGTCATCCCGAACTACAACAACCCGGTCCCCCCATCGGTGATCTCCACGCAGTCGGAGCTTCAGTCGCAGGCCACGGGCATCGCCGCGGGCGACCGGGAGAATCACGCGTTCCAGATCCTCATCATGGAGACGATGGGACGCGATGCCTATCGCATCGACGCGGCCGATCCGCGTTACATCAACAACCCGCTGGGCCAGTTCAATCCCAGCGCGTTCATCACGAATTTTCTCTGGAACTCGCATTACAAGACCATCCGCAGCGCGAACGATCTGACGAACGCGATGGCCGGCTCGTCGGCATTTTCGACGCCACAGAAGGCGGGGACGTTCGGCTACGCCGAGACCTTCAAGGCGAACCAGTACCTGCGGCTGATCGAGCTGCGCGACACGATCGGCGTACCGATCTCGCTCGGCAAGGAGGGCCAGCTCGATCCGATCCGCTGCAAGCCGGCTGTGCTCTCCTACATATCGGCGGCGCTCGACTCGGCGTCGGATAGCCTCAGGGCCGGCGGCGCATCGTTCGCGTTCGTGCTGCCGGGCGGGTTCAGCTCGAATGGCGCCTTCAACACGCCGACGGGCTACCTCAAATTCAACCGCGGGCTGAAGGGAAAGAACGAGGTCTACCGCGGCTTCATCAACTACGCGAAGAACGGGACCATCGACGCGGCCGCCCTCAACAACGCGATCACGGCCATCAATGCCTCCTTCGCCGACGTGAACGGCGACTACCGCGATGGTGTGTACCATCTCTATAGCACGTCGTCAGGGGATCTCGTCAATCAGAACTTCGACCAGTCCGTGTACCGGGCCAATCCGAAGGTGTTGAGCGAGGCAGAGCCGGGCGACGCACGACTGTCGAAAGTCGTCAAGACGGCTGGCGCGAACCTGTCTACCGAGGGGGTGGCGTCTGACATCCTCTTTACCAGCCCCACCGGCCCCACCGCATCGATTCCCCTGCTGGTCAACGAGGAGCTTCTGCTCGTGAAGGCGGAAGCGCTGTGGGGCCTCAACCGCGACGCGGAAGCGCTGGCGATCGTGAACGCGGTCCGCACGAAGTCGGGCGGGTTTGCCACACCCAAGCTCATCACCGACTTTCCCACGCGAAAGGATCTGCTGCGTGAGATCCTGAAGCAGAAGCGCTATTCGCTGCTCTTCGAGAGTCCGTCGCGAGCCATCGACTACCGGATGTTCGGTCTGTGGAGCGAGCTCGGATTGGAACGCACCGCGCCCGCGACTCCGACGCTCGGGCCGACGGTCGTGCCGATTCCCGAGGCCGAGGCGAACGCACGAAACAACAACCTGACCTGCACCGCCTGAGGCAGGCAGGCGCAACCTCGTGAACGCGTCGCGGCCCCGGCGAATCTTGCCGGGGCCGCGTTCGCTTGAGCTCGAGAATCGGCCGTCGGCCGCGCTCTTGCAGCCTCGATGCTGCATGACGCCTTCCCGTTTGCCCGAGGCCGTGCGAACCGAGGCGCGTCTACATTCCCGCGACTCTCGAAGGACATGTCCATGACGACCGCCGTCGCGCCTTCCACTCGACTCCCTACCGGCGAGACCGTCCCGGTGCTGGGGATGGGAACGTGGCACCTCGCGGAAGATCGGCGACGTCGCAAGACCGAGATCACCGCGCTCCAGTTGGGGATCGACCTCGGCATGAGCGTGATCGACACTGCCGAGATGTACGGGAATGGCGCCGCGGAGCAGCTCGTCGGCGAGGCGATCGACGGGCGGCGCGACGAGGTGTTCCTCGTGAGCAAGGTGTTGCCCAATCATGCCTCGCGGCACGAGACCGTAGCCGCCTGCGAGGGGAGTCTCCGCCGACTGCGCACCGACCACCTGGACATGTATCTGCTGCATTGGCGTGGGCCGACACCACTGGAGCAGACCGTCGACGCCTTCACCACGCTGATGCACGACGGCAAGATCGCCCACTGGGGCGTGAGCAACTTCGACGTCGCCGACATGGACGAGCTCATGCAGGTGCCAGGAGGCAGCGCCGTCGCGACCAATCAGGTGCTCTACAACCTGGGGCACCGCGGCATCGAGTGGGATCTGCTCCCGTGGTGCCGGGCACGCCACATCCCGATCATGGCGTACTCGCCCATTCAGCAGGGGCGCCTGCTCACCCAACCCGTCGTGCGACGCGTAGCGGCGCGGCACGACGCGTCGCCGGCCGAGATCGCGCTGGCCTGGGTGATCCGGCAGGATGGCGTGATCGCCATTCCGCAGGCGGGGACGCCCGAGCACGTGCGCGAGGATCATCACGCGCTCGACGTGCATCTCACCAAGGACGACCTGCGCGAGCTCAACGAGGTGTTCCCACCGCCGACCGCGAAGCAGGAGCTCGACGTGATCTGAAGGGTGTCATCCGACGCGCGCGCGCGGGCCGTGCGAATGTCGGGACCTGCGTCTCAGGTCCTCCGTGAGTCGCGGCGAATGCGCCACGCGTGCCAGACGCTCGGCACATCGTGGCGCCAGGACGGCAGCGTCATCGTGATGGCCAGCGTTTCGAGCTCGGCCACGATGCCAGCCGCGAGGGCGATGGGCAACAGCACGGCGGAGCCCGCGCCGAGCAACGTCAGCAACGCCAGGAAGAGGAGAAGTCCCCACAGCTTGGCGCTCAGTGCGTGGTAGCTCGCCTCCCGGCGGAATCTGGCCAGCGCCGCCAGGTAGTTGAATGCCTCGCCGGCGATCACGACGCCGATCGGCAGCGCCAGCCGTCGCAGCGGCTCGGGATGCAGCAGCCATGCCGCGTACGCCACGGCCAGATAGAACACCGTGTCGACCGAGCTGTCGAGCCGGCGCAGGAAGGGCGTGACGGCCGACGCGCGGCGCGCGACCATGCCATCCACCACGTCGGACACGAAGCCGGCCAGGAGCGCGCACCCGAGCAGCCAGCCAGGAGCGCGGGCGCGGGCCAGGAGGATCAGCACGGGTGCCAGTGCGAGGCGGAGCAGCGTGATGGCGAGCGAGATGCGCCAGCCACGCCGCTGCTGTCCGGTCCACGAACCCCATCCAGCTCCCATCATCCTGCCGGGCAACGGTCGGGCAGATTCGTCCTCTGTCATCGGTCTGCGAGTAGGCGGTTCTGGGCCGAGGTTGCGTCGAGCCGCAGACGATCCCGCAGCCCGAGGCCTGATCCGCCCTCCACATCGGGCCGTCCGCGTGGTAGTATCAAGGCGCGGTCCCTCTCCGACCCCGACCAGTCCGCATGCTTCCGAAACTTTCCGACCTCGAGATCCAGCGCGCCCTCGGCTCGTTGCCGGGTTGGGCGCGCCGCGGCGACGTGCTGGTGAAGACGTTCACCTTCAAGAAGTTCTCCGAGGGAATCGACTTCGTGCAGAAGGTCGCGAAGGCCGCCGACAAGGCCGATCATCACCCGGACATCGACATCCGCTACACGAAGATCACCTGCTCGCTCTCGACGCACGACTCGGGCGGGATCACCGATGCGGATCTCACCCTCGCGAATACGATCGAGGGGATTGCCGAGGGGTAATGGCACAGGCGCGACCCGGTCAGAGGTCGCTGAACAGCTCCGTCGCCCCTCGTGGGGCCGGCCGGCCGCTCGCCACGAAAAAGCACTCCGTATCCCGCAGCGCCAGTCGCTCGAAGTGCGCGCGGTGCTGGCGCTGCGTGCGATGTGCGTCGAACGCGGCGACCTTTCGATCGAGCCAGTCGCGTACGGGGACGGCGATGTGAATCGGTTGGCCCTCCGTCGGCAGCTCGGCGCCAGGTTCCGGCGTGGGCCAGGTCACGTAGCAGAGTCGCTCGGCCCGGTGCGGCGCGAGGCCTTCGGCGAGCTGCTCGGGGAATGCCGTGGTGGTGTCGGCCAACAGCACCGCCGCAGTCGCCAATCGTGAGATGGCGCGGTGGTCGCCATGCTGCGTCGGCGCGCCCTCGGGGCCGAAGGTGATCACCACGTCAGGACGCTCGCGGCGGAGCAGCCGCACCATCTCGCCGATCAGAACGTCGGGGTCCACCGAGGTGAGCGCGCCATCGGGGTGTCCTCCGAGCTCGATCGCGCTCACCCCGAGCAGCGCGCACGCCGCCTTGAGCTCTGCCTGGCGCAGCGCAGCCAGCTCGGCCCGGGACGAAACGGGGATGCCGGACGATTGTCCGGCATCCCCGTCGGTGGCACAGTAGAGCGAACAGCGCACCCCGTCGCCCGAGTAGCGGGCCAGCGTGCCCCCGATGGCGAAGGTCTCGTCGTCGGGATGCGCGAACAGCGCGGTGAGGCGCCGCATCAGCGGAGCCGGATCAACTCCGGCGCCGTCCGCCGAGCAGGCTGAGGATGGCGATGAAGAGGTTGAGCAGGTCGAGGTAGATGCTCACCGCCGCCGGCACGTAGTCATCCGGGCCGTACTGGCCGGAGCGCACGAGCCGCCAGGTGTCGAACACCAGCAAGCCGCTGAACACCGCCACCGTCGCGGCGGCGATCCAGAGCGTGCCGAGGGCCGTGGGGAAGAAGATGTTGAGCAGCGACGTGGCGATCAGGACCCAGAGGCCCATGATGAAGAAGCTGCCCCATGCGCTGAAGTCGCGGCGGCTGAACACGGCGTAGGCTGACAGCACGCCGAAGGTGGACAGCGTGAGGACGGCCGCCTGGCCGGCGATGCCCGGCGAACGGGTTTCGGCCATGTAGATGAACGGCGCGAGCCACACACCCTCCACGAACGTGAAGAGGAGGGTGAGGATCAGGTTGCGCGGATAGTCGCGGTGCGCCCGCATGGCCATCCAGAGGGGCGCGAACATGGCGATCAGCGTGATGATCGGATGCTGCTGCACGGCGGTCATGACCGCCGGCTGGGTCATCCCGAAGGCGACGCCGATGGCGGTGACGATGACGCTGATGAAGACGAGGCCGTACGTGCGGCGAACGAGCGTCGCGCGCTCCTCGCCGGTGCGAACGAGGGTCCCGGGAAGCGAGACACCCATTGGGGCGGATCTCCGTTGGAGGGTATGGGAAATATACCCGGAGGACGGGGAAAGGGTCGGGCTTGGGGGCCGTGAGACGGTGAATCAGTGAGACAGTGAGACAGTGAGAGGGTGAACGGCAAAGGCACACCCTCGGAGGCTGGTGTGCCTTTGACCTCACCGTCTCACCGTCTCACCGTTTCACCGCTTTCTCAGCTCCACGTTCCCATTGACCGTCGACAGCCGGATCCGCCGCCCGCCCTTGCCGAGCGTGGCGCGCAGGTGCTTGGGGTTGATGCGTCCGGTGAGGGTCACGGGCCAGTCCGTCTGGAAGCGCCCGTTCACCGTGCTGAGATCGATGTCGGCGTCCACGTCACCGGTGAACTCGGCCACGACGGTGCCGTTCACGGTGCTGTAGTCGAGGTCCTGGTCGCCCTCGAAGCGGCCCATCGTAGCGTGCACGCTGCCGTTCACCGTGCTCGCCTGCACGGGACCGCCCATGCTGACCGCTTCCACGCTGCCGTTGACCGTGCCGGCGCGCACCTCGCTCGAGGCCCCGTCCACGCTCACGCCGCCATTCACGCTCCACACGCCGACCTTTACCCCCTTGGGCACGCGGACCTCGAAGTCCACGGCGACGTCGTTGTTGCGATCGCCCCGGCGCCAGCCGTCGTTGTGCGTGCTGTAGCCGTCCTCGGTGCAGCGGGTGTTCTCGTTCCAGAGCGCGCAGACCAGGATGCTGCCGTCGCTCGACTTCTTCGCCTCGATCTGCACGTCCTTGGGATCGCCGCGGCGCCAGGTCTTCGTGCCCACGACTTCCACCTTGTCGCTCGTGGAGGCGCGGACGCGTACGTCGCCATTCATGTTGCGGACGCGAATCCACTGGCCAGCCGGGATCCGCTCGCTGAGAGTGAACGCGTCGCGCTGGGTCTGCCGGTCCTGCGCGTGCAGCACGGCCGGCGCGGCGACGAAGGCGGTGAGAGCGATTCGGCGGAGCATCATCACGAGTATTCTCCTGAAAGGCGCGCCTAGCGGCGGCGGCTGGTGGACCTGATGGTGATGTTACCGCTGAAGGTCTCGGCGACGATGCGGGCGCTGCCCTGGCCGAGGGTGAACGTGAGCCTCTTGGCCTGCGCGGAGCCGATCCCGAGGTCGGTGCCGCTCTTCAGCGTGATCGGAAACTCGCTGTCGATCTCGCCATTGAAGGTGGACACGCTCAACTGTGCGCCCACGTCGCGTGGCAGCTCGAGCCCGATCTCGCCGGAATGCGTGTTGAACTCGTAGCGTCCGCCGTCGGCGATGGGGCCGGAGAAGTCCACGTCGCCGCTCGTGGTGTGGG
>JBJMNM010000778.1:0-2210 GCA_045804305.1 Gemmatimonadaceae bacterium
GCGGAACGCATGCGCGGATTCGCCTTCCTGCTTTCCCTGCCATTGATCGTCATCACGGTCGCTGACTGGCGCATCCGTCGTCGGCGCTGACGTGTACGTCGGCCACGCCGCCATCGCGCTCGCGCTCAAGGTGCGCGAGCCGCGGACCCCGATTGCCGTGCTCGTTCTGGCCTCCTTCGGCCCCGACTGGACGGAGATCGTGCTCGGCTTTGCGTTCGGCGGCGGCAAGGCCGCCATGTGGGCCTATGCGCACTTCATCCCCGGCGTGCTCCTTGGCGCCGCCGTGTTCGCCGGTGCGTACGCCCTCCTCTTCCGGCGTCCGGGCGCGCGGTATGTGGCCCTGGCCTGGCTGCTCCACTGGCCGGCTGATTTCCTCACCGGCCTCAAGCCGTTGTTCGACCTCCAGCATCGCGTCGGGCTCGACCTCTACAGCCGTCCCGTGGTGGACTTCGCGCTCGAGGGAGGCCTCGTGGTGCTGAGCTGCCTCCTTTACGCGCGCAAGTTCGCGCCAGGGCTGCGGCAGCGGTGGTGGGTGGGGGCGATGGCGGCGGGGCTCCTCGCCCTGCAGGGCGTCATGGACTACGGGCTTCGGAACGCCAACGCGCCGTGGACACCCTCGCTGGCGCAGCGGCGGTGGCAGACTCGACCTTCGTTCGTCATACGGGCAGAGATTCCGGCTCGGGTCTGCATGCCTCTTGCACTCTCGCACGGCACCATCACAGCGAGCTTGCAATGGCATCGAGAGAAGCCCGAGGCGTGACCACGCTGATCTGCCTCACCTGCGGAAAGGAAAAGTTCTTCGCTCAGGAAGTGCCGGCGGCCGTGACCTGCGATCAATGTGGGAGCACGGTCTTCCGGTCATTCATGACCCCCACCGAGCCCGACGAAGCGGTCATCGACGCGCTCGAGGCACAGGCCCGCAGCATCTCGTACGGCGATTCGTCGCCCGACACGACTGTTGACGACGTCCGCGACCTCGACGCACGCTGACCGACGGCGGGCGGGAGCCCGCCATCTTCGCACCACCTGCCCAGGATGTCGACCTGCCCATGCTGGCGGAGCTCGCTCGCATCCTGCGACTCGATCTCCTCGCCAAGCTGGCGCTCGCCGTGTTCCTCGGCGGGATCATCGGGTTCGAGCGTGAGATCAACGGCAAGCCCGCCGGCCTGCGCACCAACATCCTGATCTGTCTCGGCGCCACGCTGCTGATGGACCTTTCCACTCGCATCGGGCTCATCGACGGGGTCCGCATCGGCGATCCGGCGCGCATCGCCGCCCAGGTAGTCTCCGGCGTGGGCTTCCTCGGTGCCGGCACGATCATGCAGTCGCAGGGGATGGTCACCGGACTCACCTCGGCCGCCACGATCTGGGTCGTCGCGGCCATCGGGATGACGGTGGGCGCCGGCTACTACATCGAGGGGGTGGGGGCGGGACTGATCGTCACCTTCGTGCTGGCCGGACTGGGCGGCCTGGAGCACTGGGTGCGCCGGGCGCGGCGCGTGGCCAGCGCGACCATCCGGACCCGCCTGGGCACTCCGGAGAGCGACGTCGTCTCGACCCTGCGCGCTCACGGGATCCGCGTGGAGGACAAGCGCGTCTTCGATCACGAGCAGGACCGGACCTTCGAGGTGAAGCTCTCGGGACCGTCCCGGCAGTTCGAGATCGCGACGGCGGCGCTGCTGGGGAAGGACTACGTGTACGGGGTCCACGTTGACTGAGCCGCCCCCCCGTCGGCTCCTGCTCGACCTCTCGGCCACGTCGCGCAACTGGGCCCTGACCGACGAAGGCGAGGCGCGGATCCGCCGCGAGGCTCCGCCGGGCTGGGAAGTGGTGCGCGTGAGCGCGGCCACCAGCTCCGACGGCGACGGCCCGGCCGGCGGCAGCGACGAAGCGGTGCGCCTGATCGGGAATGCCGAAGCGTATTTCGGCTTCGGCTTCACCCCGGACCTCCTGGCCGCCGCGAAGCGGCTCCGCTGGGTGCACTCGGCCGCCGCGGGCGTGGGGAACGTGCTCAACTCGGGCATCGGTTCGACCGACATCCTCGTCACCAACTCGGCCGGAGTCCACGGTGCGCCGATCGCGGAGTTCGTCGTCGCGGGGATCCTCCACTTCCTGCGCGGGCTCGACGTGGCCATCGCGCAGCAGCAGCGGGGAGAGTGGAGCAAGGCCTTCTTCGTCGCCCTGGACGCTCCGCTGCGCGAGCTCTCCGA
>JBJMNM010000779.1:0-8335 GCA_045804305.1 Gemmatimonadaceae bacterium
CGACGTGGCGCTCGTGATCGCGAACGGAACGCTTCGCGTGCTCGACCCGGCGCTGGCGCCGGCGCTCGGGGAGCGCGTGGAGGCGGGGCGCTTCGTCATGAACGGTACGTGCGCTCGCTGGCTGTTCGATCAGGACTTCGGCGCTGGCGTCTCGCTCCCGCAGCGCGCCATCGGCTTTCAGCGCGCAGCACCCGTGATCAACCGGCGCAGCCGGCTGTGATACACGCGAAGCACCGTCCCGAGCGGCTCACCCCGCGGTGGAGCGATCATCCGCCACACGCGATGCGCGGTCTCGCGGGCCGTCATCACCCACATCAGCCGCAGCGGGAGCGAAGTGCTCAGCTCGAGAATCGGCGACGTCGGGGTAAAGCCGTCCACCACGCGGCGAGCGAGTGCACTGCTCGCGCTCGCCGTCCGCGCGACAAGCCCCTCGTCGACCGTGCCGGGTGCGAGGCGCTCCACGAGCGCGAATGCCGGATAGGCGAAGCGCAGCGCGCCGATGTTCGCGAGCCGCTCGCTCACGTCGCGCCAGTCGAGCCGTCCGGCAGCGCGCTCGTGCCTGATCACGAGCACGAGCTCCACGAGGCGAAGGAGCCTCGACGAATAGAGCTCTCCCGACGCGTGCACCGCCAGCATCGCCACCAGCGACGGCCCACTCGGCGCTCGCAGCGGGACGCCCTGCATCTCCCAGCGCTCGCTCATGTCGATCACTCGATCGAGCTGGAGCTTGTGGTCGATGAGATGGTCGAACGCGAGGCCGGCGTGCAGCTCGACCTTCCAGTTGCCCTGTGCATGCCAGACGTGGAAGGAGCGCACGCGGCCGTCGTGGCGCGGCGGCTTCCAGTCGCGCTTGTATGGCAGATCGCGGCCGCCCGCCGCGACGAAGCCCGCCTCGCGCAACGCCGCTTCCACGCGAGCTACTTCTTCGGGATGCACCACGAGATCCACGTCGCCGAACGGTCGCGTTTCGGGCGCGGGGAAGTATTCACGCGCGGTGTGGAACCCTTTGATCGCGGCGGGCGTGATGCCCAGCGCCGAGAGTCGAGCCAGCACCGGTCGCATGCCGGCGTCGATGCGCGCGCTTCGGGCGCTCGCGTGCCGAAGGTGCCGCGCAAGCACCGGTCGAGCGGCGTCACTCGTTTCGAGCGCGCCGCGCTCCATCCAGTAGCCGAGGAGCGGCCCCACACCCGACAGCAGCGCCGCCACGCCGAGCGCCTCGGCGTCGATCGTCTCTGCATGGAGGGTCGCGTGCGAGTCACGGAGCATGTCCGCGACGGCGCGACCAATCACGTCGGCCGCCGCCTGGATCATGTGTGGTTCCAGCGAGGGCCAGAACGCGCACGGATTGCCCGTGCTCTGCCAGATCGCGCGGCGCCGAGCGAGCTCGTCGAGCTCCTCCTCACTCGGGTCGTGATCGTCCCAATCGGACTCGGTCATGGGAATCGCTGACATGGACCGCCCCCTTCACGCCGTACATGTGAGCTTTTACAGCGACGTGGAGCGGCGCGCGCCCGAGGTACTGATCGAGGCGTGGCCAACGCTGCTCGGCGTGGCCGCGGGGCTGGTACGCGCCGGTGTGGAGACAACAGTAGTCCAGGCGTCGGTGCATCGCCAGACGATCGACCGTGACGGGGTGCGCCTCCACTTCGTGAACGGTTCGCGCGCACTGCTGCATCGCGTGGCGGCGCTCGAGGCGGACGTCGTGCACGTGCACGGCTTCACACATCCCGTGGCGCTGCGTCGTCTCGTCGATGGAGTACGGAAGACGCCGGTCGTCGTGCAGGATCACGCGTCGCGCGCGCCGGCCGGATGGCGCCGGCATCTCTGGCGCTGGGCGATCTCGCCGGTGGCGGGCGTGACGTTCGCCGCACGCGAGCAGGCGGAGCCGTTCTTCGCCGCGCGCGCCTTTCCACGCGGCACGCGGGTGTTCGAGGTGCTGGAGGGTTCGAGCACCTTCACCCCAGGCGATCAGGCCGACGCGCGGAGCGCCACCGGTCTGTTCGGCAATCCCTGCCTTCTGTGGGCGGCGCACCTGAACGTGGGAAAGGATCCCTTCACCGCGCTCGACGCATTCGCGCGTGCGGCCAAGGAGCTGCCCGAAGCGCGGTTGTGGTGCTGCTTCGGCGCGGCGCCGCTCCTGCCCGAGGTGCAGCGGCGCATCGCCGCATCCCCGGTGCTGCGCAGCCGCGTCACCCTGCTCGGCAGGCGTCCGCACGCGGAGATGGAGCAGCTTTTCCGTGCCGCGGACTTCTTCGTGCAGACGAGCCATCGGGAAGGGTGCAGCTACTCGATCATCGAGGCGCTGTCGTGCGGCACGACGCCGCTCGTGAGCGACATTCCGTCGTCGCGGCGGACCGTGGGCGACGCGGGCTCGCTCACGCCGGTGGGAGATGCGTCGTCGCTCGCCGACGCGATCGTCGCATGGGCGGCACGCGACCGAGCGGCGCTCCGGCTCGGCGCGCGCGAGCGGTTCGAGCGCGCGCTCAGCTTCGACGCGATCGGGCGAGAGCTGCGCGCGGTCTACGAGGCCGCTCGGGGCTCCGCATGAGAGTCGCGCTCGTGGTGCCCGGAGGTGTGGACGCGAGCGGCACGGAGCGCGTGATTCCCGCCTTCGTCTGGCTCATCGAGCGCCTGGCGCGCCGGCACGATGTGCGAGTGTTCGCCATGTATCAGGAGCCCGAGCCGGCGGAATGGGATCTCCTGGGTGCGCGAGTGGAGAACATCGGCGTCACCGATGGCAGACGGCGGCGCTTTCTCCGCCGCTTCGGCGCCGCGCACCGCGCCGCGCCCTTCGACGTGGTGCACGCCCTGTTCGGGACGGTCGGCCCGCTCGCGCTGCTCGCCGCGCGCCTGCACGGGCTGCCCTTCACCATGCACTTCGGCGGCGGCGAGCTGGTGGCCCTGCGAGACATCGGGTATGGGGCCGTCACGATGCGCGGACGGCTGCTGTTCCAGCTCGCGGCGCTGGGCGCACAGCGCGTGACCGTGGCGACGTCGTTCATGCAGCGCCTCGCGCACGACGCGGGGATGCGGGCGGCGATCGTCCCACTTGGCGTGGCGCTGGATCGGTGGCCGTCGCGCGCCCCACGGCCGCGCGATGAAGGTCGTCCCGCGCGCCTGCTGCACGTCGGTGACCTGCGGCCCGTGAAGGATCAGCTGATGCTGCTCGGGGCGATGGAGCGGCTGGCCCAACACGGGGTGCAGTTCCGGCTCGACGTCGCGGGATTCGACACGATGAATGGCGCATTGCAGCGGTCCGACCGCGCGGCGCGCCTCGGCGACCGGGTGAAGTGGCACGGACTGCTCGATCGCGCCGCACTCCGCGCGCTCGTGGAGGAGGCCGATCTCCTGGTCCATACCTCCCGTCACGAGGCTGGCCCGCTCGCCGTGCTCGAGGCGGCGGTCGCCGGCGTGCCGACAGTTGGTACGGCCGTGGGGCACGTGGCCGACTGGGCGCCGGACGCGGCGCTCGCCGTCCCCGTCGGCGACGCGGAGGCGTTGGCGACCGGCATCGTCTCGCTGCTGACGCACGAGCCGCGGCGGCTCGCCCTCGCGCTCGCGGCGCAGGAGCGCGCGATACTCAGCGACGCCGACATGACGGCGACACGCTTCGAGCGGATCTACGAGGAGTTGCGCCCCCGACGCCCGTCCACACCATCGGCCAGGGCGCTGGAGGTGCCGTGAGCCGGCCGACCGTGGACTTCAGTCCGGCTGATGCGCTCGCACCGGACTCGGCGCTGTTGAGCCCTATGGAGCTCGCGGTGCTTGGCGTGCCCGTGCGGTTCGAGACCAACAGCCGTTACGTGCTCGACTGCATCGACGAGTCGTTCGGTGAGTGGCGCAACGTGACGCCCGACAGCCGCGCCGTGGATTCGCTGCGCGTCCGACTGATCGCGTACGCCGGCCGCGAAGGTGGGGACGAGCGGCGCGACGCGCACGTGCCGGTGCGGCACACCTGCCCCGACTCGACTCGCCTCATTGCACACTCGCCCGGAAGCATCGGCATCAGCGATCCCGCGCGCCGTGAGGCAGTGGCTCACGTGTCCACGGAGCTGGCCGCCGACCGCGCGCACTTCCGCTCCGCCATGATCGAGGCGCTCACCCTTGCCCTGGTCACTCAGTTCGACCGCCATCCGCTGCACGCGGCGGCCGTCGCGCGCGGCCGCTCGGCGGTCCTGCTGGCGGGGCCGAGTGGCACGGGCAAGAGCACGCTCGCCTGGATGGCGCACCAGGCGGGGCTCGAGGTGCTCGGCGACGACCATATCTGGATCCAGCTCGAGCCCGCGCCGCGTATATGGGCCTGGCCTGGCCGGGTACGGCTGCTGCCCGAGTCGATGGAGCGCGCGCCGGCGCTCGTGACGGGCGACGCGGGTGTGGTCGAGGAGCGGGATGGGAAGCGCAAGCTCGTTCTCTCGCTCGGTGGCGCCCCCGGGCCGACGCGCCGCGACATCGCCGACGTCGTCATGTGCGCCCTGGAGCGCGGCGAAGGCCCCGCGGTGTTGGAGCGCGCGAGTGCCGCTGAGCTCGCGGGCGTGCTGCAGCGTGAGGTGGCGCCCGGGTTCGACCGGTTCCCTGAGCGCCATGCGCGGGTGGTCCGCGTGCTCGCCCAGCGCGGCGGCTGGCGGCTGCGCCTGTCGCCCGATCCGCTGGAGGCGCTGCCGCTCCTGCGCCGCATGCTCGACGAGTCCTGACCTACGAGGATGACGCCGACAGGTCGGCACGATTCGCGCTGATCGTGGGATCAGGCGTCCAACTCTCCCGGAGAATTCATGCACCAGCAGCTTCCGAGCATCCGCGTCGTGGTCCGAGCCACGAGCCTCATCATGCTCGCGGCAGGTACAGCACTCGTTCCGATCGTGGCGGCCGCCCAGGAGCGCGCCGGCGTGCGGAGTGCCGACTGGACCGCGGTCGATCAGGCGCTGGGCCGCGCCGGCGCGATGCAGCCGGGCGACGTGATGAAGTACAGCTTCCCGCGCAGCGACCTCCAGGTAACGGCCGCGGGCGTCGCGCTCAAGCCGGCGCTGGCGCTGGGATCATGGGTCGCGTTCAAGCATGTGCCGGGTGGACATGTCATGGTGATGGGCGATCTCGTGCTGGGCGAGGATGAAGTCGGTCCGGTGATGCGCGCACTACAGCAGGGTGGTGTGGAGCAGACGGCGGTACACAATCACGTGCTCCACGAATCTCCGCGCGTGATGTACATGCACATCGGGGCGCACGGCGACGCCGTGAAGATCGCTCAGGCCATTCGCACCGCGCTGGGCCAGAGTCGCACGCCGCTCGGCACCCCATCCGCATCCGCGCCCTCCGCCGCGATCGACCTGGACACCGCGGCCATCGCGCGCACGCTCGGCATGGCGGGCAAGGTGAATGGCGGCGTGTATCAGGTGAGCGTGCCGCGCCGGGAGACGATCCGAGAGGGAGCGAACGTCATTCCGCCGTCCATGGGAGTGGCGACGGCCATCAACTTCCAGCCCACCGGAAGTGGACGCGCCGCGATCACGGGCGACTTCGTGATGCGCGCGTCGGAAGTGAACGAGGTCATCCGCGCGCTGCAGCAGGGCGGCATCGAGTCCACGGCGCTGCACAGCCACATGTTGACCGAGGAGCCGCGGCTGTTCTTCATGCACTTCTGGGCGAACGACGACGCGGTGAAGCTCGCCGGCACGCTGCGCTCGGCGCTCGACCGCACGGGGAGCAAGCTGACCGCGTCGAAGTAGCCTACTCCCGGAGCGCCTGGTGCACGAACGAGACGGCGATCGATCCTTCACCCACGGCTGACGCCACGCGCTTCACGTTGCCGCTGCGCACGTCGCCGACGGCGAACACGCCGGGGAGGCTCGTCTCGAGCAGATGTGGCGCGCGAGCCAGCGGCCAGCCGGCCTCGCGCAGCTCGTCCGGGGTGATGTCGGGGCCCGTCTTGATGAAGCCGTGGCTGTCCAGCACCACACAGTCCGCCAGCCACGCCGTGCTGGGCGCCGCGCCGGTCATGACGAACACGTGCCGGATGGCGTGCGCCTCGGTCGCGCCCGTCTCCTTGTTGCGCAGGCAGACTCGCTCGAGATGGTGATCACCGGCGACCTCGGTGACCTCGGTATGCGTGCGAAGCTCGATGGCCGGGCTCTCCTCGATGCGGCGGATGAGATAGCGCGACATCGTCTCGGCGAGCCCGCTCGCACGGATCACCATGTGCACGCGCTTCGCGTGCTGGGCGAGAAACACCGCGGCCTGGCCGGCCGAGTTGCCGCCGCCCACGACGATGACCTCCTCGCCGCGACAGAGCTTCGCTTCGATGAAGGTGGCGCCGTAATACACGCCAGCTCCTTCGAGCCGCGTGATGCCGTCGAGCGGCAGCCGCCGATACTCGGCACCTGTGGCGATCACCACCGTACGTGCCGAGATGTGCTCGTCACCACCGATCTCGAGCGCGAATGGTTTGCGCGCGCAGTCGAGACGCGTGGCGCCCTTGGCGACCATGAGCTGCGCGCCGAACTTCGCCGACTGCGTGTATGCGCGCGCGGCGAGATCCTGCCCGCTGATGCCGGTGGGAAAGCCGAGGTAGTTCTCGATCCGGGAGCTCGAGCCAGCCTGGCCGCCCGGCGAGCTCGCCTCGAGGATCAGCACGTCGAGCCCTTCCGACGCGCCGAACACCGCGGCGGCGAGCCCTGATGGGCCGGCGCCGACGACGACCATGTCCCGCACCTGGGTCGCGTCGATCGACTCGTTGAAGCCGAGGCAATCGGCGATCTCGCGGTTCGTCGGATTGCGGAGAACGATGCGTCCGCGACAGATGAGGACCGGCACGTCGGTGATGGCGAACTGGAACCGGTCGAGCAGGCTCTGCACGCCCTCGTCGCGATCGAGGTCGATGTTCTGGTAGGGATTGCCATTGCGCGTGAGGAACTCCCTGATCCGCAGCGTGCCCGGCGAGTGATCGGAGCCGATGAGCACGACGTCGCCGAGGTCCTGCGCGATCAGCGACACGCGGCGGAGAATGAACGCGCGCATGAAGATCTCACTCAGCTCGGCGTCCGTCTGCACGAGCAGGAGGAGGTGATCGCGCATCAGGTCGATCACCTCGCCGTCCTCGATGACGCGGATGCTGACGAAGCTCGGCCGGCCGGACAGCATGTTCACTTCGCCGGTGAACTGCCCGGGTCCGTGGACCGTCACCACCGATGCAACCTCGTTGGCGACGCGCACCACCTCGATGCGGCCCCTGACGACGACGAAGAAGTGCACGTTCGGCACGCCGGCTTCGACCAGCACCTCGCCGCGCGTGATGAACCGGTGCCGGCCATGCGACGCGATCCGGTCGATCTGCGCCGAGGTCAGGATCGGGAACCTCGCGTCGGCCCGCGTATCCGGTGCAGCGGGCGCATCGGAGACGGTGGCCGCGGCGGTCATGTCTCGTCCGGCAGCGTTTCCCAGGTGGACGAGCCGCTCAGGTTGCGGTTCTCCTTCGTGTCACCGAGCAGGTCCGCGCCTTCCGCGGCCTCGCGGGAGAGCTCCTTCTCCAGCGCGTCCTCGCTGTCTCCTTTGGGCGCAGGGACCTCCTGGCGGTTTTTCGGTGTGAGCTTGTCGTCGTTTGCGTCGGGCGTGGGCGTCATCTGTCGCTCCTTGAGTGGCGGTATCCCTCAATTGTAATACGGATGAGCGCGGATTCCTGAAAGTGCGGGTCGGGTGGTGGTCGAGGCCGGTGACGCCCAGCACTGGCGACAATCCGGCGAACGGCTTTTGAAAAGAATGCTCGGAAAGGGCGGAAGAGGCACGAAACTGCGGATCAAGCACACCTGGCAGGGCACCGCCACCGGGCAGCGTCCCGTCGATTCCAAAGCATTTGCTTTTGGGGTTGCGGAGCTGGCTAGTGCGCGCGGAGGCCGGCCATTGCACGGGGCGATCCGCACTTTCGTGCCCCTTCCGCCCTTTCCGTGCATTCTTTTTTGATGCTGAGCGCGGCACACCGGTACCGTATCACGCGAGTTGCAGTCGCGGATTGAGAGAGAGCGTGGAAGCATGCCCCCGTCCGCCTTGAGGCTCGCCGAACGATGAAAGAGGAATCGCTGACACGGCAGGTGATTGGCTGCTTCTTCACGGCATACAACGAGCTGACTTTCGGACTCCCTGAAAGCGTCTATTCCACAGCGCTCCAGGTTCTCTTTCGCGACGTCGGTCTCGACGCGCGGCGGGAGCATGGTGTCGACGTGATGTTCCGCAATACGAGAGTCGGGACCTTCCGGGTCGACTACCTCATCGAGGACACTCTCATCCTCGAGATCAAGGCTGGCCATAAGCTCCCCTCGGGCTCGAAGGCGCAGCTCCTCAACTACCTGCG
>JBJMNM010000780.1:0-3741 GCA_045804305.1 Gemmatimonadaceae bacterium
ATCAGTTGACCGGCCATTGGCGACGCAGCCTCGCGACGTCTCCGAGGAACTGCTCGACGCCGCGATCGGTGAGAGGGTGGACGAGAAGGGCACGGCAGAGCCGTTCCGTGACCGCCGCGGCATCCGCTCCCGCCGTGGCGCACGCGCCGAACTGCGTGGGCGACGCGGCCTCCACGGCGATCACGTCGCACTCGGCGTCGGAGCTGTCGAAGGCGGCGCGCACCTCGCGCACGATGCGAATGCCGTCGTGGCCGGCTGCGTCGAGCTGGCCCAACGCGATGACGACGCTCGATACGCCGGTTCGCGCCGCGAGCAACGCCTGCGCCGTGTTGAACACGTACGTGGCCGACACACGGATGCCGTCCGCGTGCAGGCGCTGCATCGCACCCAGGGTGTCCTCGACGAGGGGAATCTGCACGACGATCTGATCCGAGAGTTTGGCCATCTCCTTGCCATCGCGGTACGCGCCGGCCGAGTCGATGGACTGCACGGCGGCAAAGATCGGCCCATGCACCAGCCGGCAGAGCTCCTGGAGATGGGCGCGCGCGTCGGTGCTCGCTTCCTCGGAGAGCATGCCGGGCGTGGTGAACACCCCGTCGAGCATGCCGTGCGCCGCGCCCCAGGCGACGTCGTCGGTGCGAGCGGTGGCAAGAAGGATCTTCATTCCTGGGAAAGATAGAGTTCATCCGGGTAGCTGACCCGGTCGAGAAAGAGGCCGTGCGCGGGCGCGGGCGGTGAGACGTCGTCGTTGCTCGACGCGGTCAGCAGCGCCGACAGCTCGCACGCCGGCCGCCGGCCGGTCGCGACGTCCATCATCGTCCCCACGAGGAAGCGGACCATGTGATGGAGAAAGCGATTCGCTTCGATCTCGAACACCAGGCCCTCCGCTTCCGCGCGCGCGTGCCACTCGGCGTGGCGCACGATACAGCGATGGTCGTCGTCGGCCGGCGCGGTGCCTCGCACGGCGAACCCACGGAAGCAGTGTTCCCCGACGACCAGCGCCGCGGCGGCGCGCAACGCCGCCGCGTCGATCGGTCGAACGACCTTCCACTCCGTGCGCCGCCGGAAGGGCGACGCGGCGGCTTCGTCGGTCCCCACGTAATAGCTGTAGCGTCGGCTCGTCGCGCTGTAGCGGGCATGGAACTCCTCCCGCATCGCGTGCGCCGACGCGACCCACACGTCGCCGGGAAGGACGGCATTCAGCGCGCGCCGAAGGGACACCGCGGTCCATCGGTCGGGAACCCGCACCCCGACGGCCTGACCGCGGGCATGCACCCCGGCATCGGTGCGACCGGAGCCCAGCGCGGCGGTGGGACCGCTACAGAGCCGCTCCAAGGCGCTCTCGAGCTCCCCCTGCACGGTTCGCCGGTCCGGTTGCCGCTGCCACCCGCTGAAGCCCGTGCCATCGTAGTGCAACACGAGCTGCAGCATGCGAGTCGGCATCGCCGGTAAAAACTACCTGGCCGAGGGGGAGTGTCAAGCAATTCGGCGGGGTGAAAGTATCCGATTCACGGCGTCATCCGTCTTGTGTGCAGTCACTTCCATTGTCACGGCGCGGCGGGCACCTTTCCCCCTCGCCGCGCTTCGCCGCGCGCCGCTCCCCCTCCCGCCGGATGCCCCCTCGCACGCTCGCCACGCTCGCCCACGCGCTCAGCGTCGCGCCCGACCTCGACGCGGCGCTGCTGGCGCTGTCCGATGCCCTCACGGAGGTGGACCGCTTCGCCAAGCTCGCCCTGGTGCGCTTCGACGCGCGCCGGTCGATGCTGGTCGACCGGCTCACCCCCTCCGGCGAGCGGGTGATCTGCGAGAAGCTGGAGACCACCTTCGACCACCTCCCAACGCGCGAGCGGATCGCCGTGGCGGCCGGCGGAACCTTCGTGGAGTTCGGCGAGCAGTCCGACGAGTTCGCCGCGCTGTTCTCCTTTCCCCGCTTCACGGATGTCGGCTGGCTCTCGCTCCGCGGCCTCCGGTTCGACGGGCAGCTCTCGGCGGTGATCGTGCTGTACGAGACCCGAAAGTTCTTCGGCGCGCGCTCCTCGGAACGGCTCGCGCCCTCCGCGGCGCTGTTCGACCTCGCGTTCGCGCGCTTCCTGGAGCGCGAAGCGCGCGAAGAGGCCGTGCGCACGCTGGAAGACGTCACCCACCGGGTGCACGCCGAATATGACCGGAAGCTCGGCACGCTGGAGCAGAAGCTCCTCAAGGCGTCGGGCTCGCATTCGGTGGTGGAGCCGGAGCGCCTGCTCGCGCTCGAGCGCGAGGCCGCGAAGGCGCTCGAGGATGCGCGGCGCGCCGGACGTCGGGCCGACGCCGTGGAGCAGCAGGTCACCGCGGCGGTCGATCAGCTGGACAAGGCGCACGTGGAACTGCATCGGCGAAGCGAGGCGCTGCGGCAGAAGACGCGCACCCTGTATCTGATCGACCGCGTGCTGACGCTGGACGCGACGACGGACGATCCGCGCGAGATGGTGAATGGGCTGCTCACCCTGTGCGGCGATGACATGGGCGCGCAGCGCTGCTCGCTGCTCCTGTGCGTGCCCGACGAGGACACCCTCTACCTTGCCGCCGCGCGCGGCATCGCGCCGAACGTTCCGCCCGGCCACCGCATTCGCATGGGTGAAGGCGTGGCCGGCAAGGTCGCCATGACGCGGCAACCGTTGCTCGTGCAGGACGTGGACGAGGCGAAGAGCCACCCGCTGCTGCGCGACGAGCACTTCACCACGGGCTCGTTCATCAGCTTCCCGCTCGTGTATCACGACCAGCTGATCGGCGTGGTGAACCTCACCAACCGCGCCATGCACGGCATCTTCGTGGAGGAGGACATCGAGCGCGTTCGACTGCTGGCGCTCGTGATCGGCCTCGTCGCCACGCAGTCCCGCTTGCCGGAGCGCATGCTCGAGACGCTCAGTGTCGGCTAGCCCGGTTCCTCCGCTCCAACTGGCGATTCGACAGCTCGCGGCGGGCGGGTCCCTCACGGAGGCCGAGTCGCGCGCGGCGTTCCGTTCGGTGATGAACGGCGAGGCGACCTCGGCGCAGGTGGCCGCGCTGCTCGTCGGGTTGCGCGTGAAGGGCGAGACGGCCGAGGAGGTCGCGGGCGCGGCCGACGCGCTGCGCGATGCCATGGTCCGCCTGCCGGCCGACCGCCCCGAGGATCTGGTGGACACGTGCGGAACCGGCGGCGGCGCGGTGAGCACGTTCAACATCTCCACCGCCGCGGCGCTGCTCGCGGCCGGCCTCGGGGTCCGCATTGCCAAGCACGGCAACCGCTCCTTCACGTCGCAATGCGGCAGCGCCGATGTGCTCGAGGCGCTTGGTGTTCCGATCGACGTCGCCGTCGACGTGATGGAGCGAGCGCTGCGCGAAGCCGGGATCGTCTTCATGTTCGCGCCGCTGATGCATCCCGCCATGCGGCACGTCGGTCCCGTGCGGCGCGAGCTGGCCATCCAGACGGTGATGAACATCGTCGGTCCGCTGGCGAATCCCGCCGGCGCTGGGCGTCAGGTGGTCGGCGTGGCCGACGCGCGGCGCGTGCCGCTCATCGCCGGCGCCCTTCGCGCCCTCGGCACCGTGCACGCGCTCGTGGTGCACGGCGAGCCTGGCATGGACGAAGTGTCGCCCCTGGGCACCACGCACGTGGTGGAGATCCGCGATGGCGCGGCTCGCGAGTGGACGATCGACCCATCACGTCACGGCTTCCCGATCGGCAGCGCCGAGGAGCTGGGCGGTGGTCCCCCCGCCGAGAAT
>JBJMNM010000781.1:0-4936 GCA_045804305.1 Gemmatimonadaceae bacterium
CGGGCCGCCGCCACGATTGACTCCAGGGAGTCGTCGTACTGCTTCACCGCCGCCGACACGAACGACGTCACGAACGGCACCATGACCACGCCGCCGTTCTTCGGCAGCCGAGCCAGGATCGAATCGGGGACGTTGCGCGGGTGGTCGACCAGCGCCCGCGACGCCGAGTGCGAGAAGATCACCGGCGCCTCCGTCACGTCGAGCGCGGCACTCATCGTGCCCGGCGATACGTGCGACAGATCGACCAGCATGCCGAGGCGGTTCATCTCGCGCACGACCTCCCGGCCGAATGGCGTGAGCCCGCCGTGCTTCGCCGTGTCGAGGGCCGCATCGGCCCAGTCGAGGGTCACGTTGTGGGTGAGCGTCATGTACCGCGCGCCCAGATCGTAGTACTGCCGGAGCAGCGGCAGCGAGTTCTCGATCGCGTGCCCGCCCTCCATGCCGAGTAGAGAGCCGATCCGGCCGCGCTTCATGCTCGCGCGCACTTCCTTTGCGGTCGGCGTCCACTCGAGCTCGGGATACCGCGCGATCACTCGCCGCGCGATGTCGAACTGCTCCATCTGCACGCGCGCGTAGCCGGGCACGCTCGAGACCGCGCCATTGGGTGCGTAGGTGCGATCGACGCGCTCGCCGGGAATGTAGATCGACCAGAACTGCGCGCCCACGTGCCCCTGCCGCAGACGGGCGAGATCGGTCATGCCCGGCGTGCGCCTGCGGAGGTCGTAGGCTTCGACGTCGCCCGGATGCATCGAATCTTCACGAATGCGCCACGGGAGGTCGTTGTGTCCGTCCATCACCGGCGAGGTGCGCAGCACGCGCAGCGCCCGCTTCATGTTCGCATCGGACGGTGTAGGCGCGGTCTGTGCGCCGACCGCGGCCGCGGTCCCGCAGATCAGCAGAGCGAGAGCAAGAAGGGAGCGGGCGGACATCAGGGGAGAGGAACGTGGTGAGCTACGGGTCCGAGATTCTCGGGCCTCGGGGATGACCTGTGAGTATACCGACCAATGCGTGCAAGTGCAGGTCCATTTGTCACCTCGTCGTTCACAGCACCGCCTGCATCAGCAGCACCATGCCCAGCCCCACGAGCGCGACGGTTATCTCCATCACGCTCCACGTCGCGAGCGTCTCGGGAATGGACAGGTTGAAGTACTCCTTGAACATCCAGAAGCCCGTGTCGTTGAAGTGGGAGAACATGAGACTCCCCGCACCGGTGGCCAGCACCATCAGCTCCGGGCTCGCACCGTTCACCGCCAGCATCGGGGCCATGAGGCCGGCGGTCGTCATGCCGGCCACCGTCGCGGACCCCACGGCCAGGCGCAGCAGCGCCGCGACGCCGAACGCGAGGAGCAACGGATTGAGCCGCATGCCGGCGGCCCGACTCGACACATAGTCGGCAACGCCGGCGTCGCGCAGCACCTGCCCGAACGCGCCGCCCGCGGCGATGATGAGCAGGATCATCGACACGCTGGCGACGGCCTGACCGAGGCTCGGCATCAGCTCGGCCATGCTGCGGCCGCGACGAATGCCCAGCGTGTAGAGCGCAACGAGTACCGCGGCCATCAGCGCCACGTTGGCGTTGCCGAGGAATTTCATCGTCAGCACGAACGCCCGCGTTCCAGGGTCCGGGACGGCCGCCGCGAGCGCCGCGCCGAAATCGAAGTTCGGCCGCGAGGGATCGATCCCGGTGGTGCCGGTCACCGCGTCGACCAGCGCGCCAAGCAGCATGAGGAGCACGGGCAGCAGCACGGCGAAAAGACTGATCCCGACACCCGGCAATGCACTCGATGGGACGAGCGCCGTCTCGTGCAGCGTCGGCGGGGGCGACACGTGCCGCATGCCGACCCGCTGGAGCACGCGGCTCAACCCGATGCCGCCCATGAGGCATGCGGGCACCGCCGCCACCAGCCCAAGCGCCAGCGTGCGGCTCACGTTCGCGCCGTACGCGAAGGCCATGAAGGTCGGCGCCGGATGCGGCGGGATGAAGCCGTGCATCACCGAGAGCGCCGACGCGAGCGGCAGACCGAGATAGAGCAGCGAGAGCCCGCTCGCGGCGGACAGCGCGTACACGAGCGGGATGAGCACCAGGAAGCCGGCGTTGTACAGCATCGGCAGGCCGACGAGCAAGCCGGTGCCGGACATCGCGAGCTGCACTCCCCGGCGGCCCGCTCGCATGATGAGCCGCTCCGTGATCGCCTGGGCCGCGCCGCTCTCGGCGATCAACTTGCCGAGCATCGCGCCGAAGACGAGAATGAGCGCCACGCTCCCCATCGTGGCGCCGATCCCCTTGAGCACGGACTGCAGGACGGTCAGTGGGTCCATGCCATTCAGCAGCCCGACGGCGAAGGCCGTGAGGATGAGCGCGAAGAACGCGTCGAGCTTCACGATCAGCACCAGCACCAGCAGCAGCGCGATCGCGGCGAAGACCAGGACGAGGGGCATGGTGAACCAGAATGGTGAGGGTGACCGGTCCGGCGGCCCCCAAGCTCCGCGCTTGTCGGCGGCGCGGCAAGTGCGACCGCGCGTGATCGTCGTCATGGGCATCGCCGGCGCGGGCAAGACGACCGTGGGCCGCGCGCTCGCGACATCGCTCGGCTGGGCCTTCGATGACGCCGACGACTTTCATCCGGCCGCGAACGTGGAGAAGATGCGCGCTGGCGTTCCGCTGGACGATGCGGATCGCGCGCCCTGGCTCGCGACCCTGCGCGTCCTGATCGAGCGTCGCGTGATGCACGGAGAGCACGGTGTGCTCGCCTGTTCGGCGCTCAAGCAGTCATACCGGGAGGCGCTGCGGCCCGGCGCCGCGCCGCGCGACGCCGTGGCCTTCGTGCATCTGGACGTGGCGCCGCTGGTCGCGGAGCGACGCCTCGCCGAGCGTCGCGGGCACTACATGCAGGCGTCGCTCGTGGCGAGCCAGATCGCCACCCTCGAGCCGCCGCACGACGCGCTCTGCCTGGATGCCGAGCTTCCGGTGCCGGAGCTCGTCGCGCGCATCAGGCGCGCGCTCGCCAACTAGGCCATCCCACGCTTCATCGCGTGCACCACCCGATCGGCAAAGAGATCCACCTCCGCCAGCGTCGTGTAGACGTTGGGCGTGATCCGGATGCCCTGGAACTCGTCGTTGATCAGCGGCGTGGTGACGATGCGATGCTGATCGAGCAGCCAGGTGCCGAGCTTGGCCATGTCCATTCCGTCCACGGTGAACACCCCGATCGCGCCGCTCTCGTTCGGCCCGATCCGCGTGAGCATGTGCGCGCGGTCGCCTGCGGCGAGCACCTGTCTGGCCCACCGGTCTCGCAGGAATCGTAGCCGCGCGATCTTGCGCTCCGCCCCGATGGATCGGTGAAAGGCGACGGCGACGGAGATGGCGTTGTGGTTCGCGGCGGGATGCGTGCCGATCTCCTCGTACTTGCGGACGTTGTCCTCCTGCTCGACCGCGCCCGCCATCAGGGGCCAGAGCGATTTCACCTTGTCGCGGCGCACGTAGAGGAAACCGGTGCCGATCGGCGCGTGCAGCCACTTGTGGAGGCTCGTGCCATAATAGTCGCAGCCCAGCTCGTCGCGCGTGAACGGGAAGTGCGCGAAGGCGTGCGCGCCATCCACGAACACCTTGATGCCGCGCGGCCGCGCCAGCTCGACGATCTCCCGGACCGGCGCGATGTAGCCGGTCTGGAAGCTGATGTGCATGACCTCGATCACCTTCGTCCGCGGCGTGATGGCCCCGGCGATGTGTTCCACGAACGAGGCGGTGCTGGCCACCGGCGTCTCCACCTTCACGCGCTTGAGAACGATCCCCTCCCGCCGCTCGCGCTGACGCCACGCGTTCTGCATGCGGGGGTAGTTCTGCGTCGTCATGATCACTTCGTCGCCGCGCTGGAGATCGGTGCCGAAGATCATCGTTTCGTTCGACTCCGAGGCATTGCGCGTGATGGCCATCTCCTCGGGGTCGCACCCGAACTCCGTGGCGAGGTCTCGCCGCACCGACTCGATGCGGGGCTCGAGGACGCCCCACATGTGGTTCACCGGAAGCTCGTTGGAGAAGCGGAGATCGCGGATCATCTGCTCCAGCACGTGTGTAGGTGCCGGCGAGCAGCCGCCGTTGTTGAGGTTCACCATGGTGCGGTCGATGTCGAACGCGCGCTGGATCTCGCCCCAATAGGTCTCGTCTTCGGCCACCGCCAGCGGATCGCGGCCGGCGGCGAGCGACTCGGCGCGGAAGAGATCGCGGAACGCCGTAGGCCGCATCGTGGGGAGAGAGACGCTCGCGCCGATCATGGACGCGACGAACGTGCGGCGGGATGGCATGGGATGTCCACGGCGTGGGGAAGGCGTATATTCGCCGCCTCACCGGGTGGCGTCCAGAGCGATTCCGAACTCCGAACGACAGGGAACACCAATGCATCACAGAGAGAGCACACTGCGGGCTGCGTGCGCGTCGGTCGCGATCCTGCTGTTCGCCGGAGCGTGCCAACGTCCCGTCACCGCTCCACAGCCCGCCGCCGTGGTGCCGCGCGTCATCCCGGCTCCAGCGTCGATGACCCTCGGCGACGGCGCGCCGTGCGTCATCGCGAAGGAAACGATGATCATCGCCGAGGGCGGCGCGGAGGCGGCGCGGGTCGGCGAGGCGTTGGCCGCGCTGCTCCGTCCCTCGACAGGCTATCCACTTCCCGTGTCGGCGACAGCGGGGATCGTCGCCACGCGGAACATCCAACTGACCATCGCGCCGGCCCGCACCTCACTCGGTGCGGAAGGGTACGAGCTCTCCGTGACGAGCGAGGCCGTGCAACTGACGGCCGCCAATCCGGCGGGACTCTTCCGCGGTGTCCAGACGGTGCGGCAACTGCTGCCGTTCGAGGCAGAGTCGCACATGGCGGTGCGCGGACCGGGATGGACCATCCCAGCCGTCACGATCACCGACCAGCCCCGCTTCGCCTGGCGC
>JBJMNM010000782.1:0-6028 GCA_045804305.1 Gemmatimonadaceae bacterium
AGCAGCCGATCGAGTCGCACCGATGCCGCTTTTCCGTGCGAGGGCGCGCGGCGCTCGGCCAGCTCGGTGCGTCCGATGATGTCGTCGAGCCGGCGCGCGCCGATCAGCGCGAGGATCTCACGCACTTCGTCGGCTACGGCGGTGAAGAAGCGCACCACCTCGTCCGGCGTACCGGCGAACTTCTTTCGCAGCTCCTCGCGCTGCGTGGCGATTCCGGCCGGGCAGCTGTTGAGGTGGCACTGCCGCGCCATCACGCAGCCGGCCGCGACGAGCGTGGCCGTCCCGAACCCGAATTCCTCGGCGCCAAGCAGCGCGGCCAGCACGACGTCGCGTCCCGTCTTGAGTCCGCCGTCCACCTGCAGGCGCACGCGTCCCCGCAGCCCGCCGCGCACCAGTGCCTGGTGCGCCTCGCTCAGACCGAGCTCCCACGGCGTGCCCGCGTTCTTGATGGAGCCGCGCGGCGATGCGCCCGTGCCGCCATCATGGCCGCTGATCTGGATGGCGTCGGCGTGGGCTTTCGCCACACCCACGGCGATCGTCCCGATTCCCGAGGAGGAGACGAGCTTGACGCTCACGGTCGCCGCGGGATTCACGCGCTTCAGATCGTAGATGAGCTGCGCCAGATCCTCGATGCTGTAGATGTCGTGGTGCGGCGGCGGCGAGATGAGCGTGGTACCAGCGGCGGCGTGCCGTACGCGCGCGATGTGGTCGGTGACCTTGGCACCTGGCAACTGTCCGCCTTCGCCGGGCTTGGAGCCCTGCGCCATCTTGATCTGCAGCTCATCGGCGGACATCAGATACGCCGCGGTCACGCCGAACCGGCCCGACGCCACCTGCTTGATCCGCGCACTGGAGCGCTCGGCATCGGGCGCGCTGCGCCAGAACAGCTCTGGCGATTCGCCACCCTCCCCGCTGTTGCTGCGCGCGCCAAGCCGGTTCATCGCGATCGCGATCGTCTGCTGCGCCTCGGGCGACAGCGCACCGAGCGACATGGCGGCGCTCATGAAGCGGCGTACGATCTCCGAGGCCGGCTCGACCTCGTCGAGCGGGATGGGCGTGCCGGCTCGAAATTCCATCAGATCGCGGACGGCGATCGGTGCACGAGCGTGCACGAGATCGGCGTACGCACGATAGTCCAGCTTCGTGCGCGTGCGAATCGCCGTGTGCAGCGCCTTCACGACGGATGGCTCGTAGGCGTGCGGCTCGCCATCCTTCCGGTAGCGGTGCCAGCTTCCCTCGTCGAGCGCCGACGCATCCGGCGCGAATGCGGTCCGATGACGGGCCAGCGACTCGGCGGCGATCTCCTGCAGCCCGATGCCGCCGACCGCGGAGGGTGTGCCGGTGAAGTATCTGGTGATGACGTCGTCGGCGATGCCGACGGCCTCGAACAGACCGGCGCCGCGATAGGACCGAAGCGTGGAGACACCCATCTTGGCGTGGATCTTCAGCAAGCCCTTGGTGATCGCGCGCCGATAGCGCGCCACCGCATGCGTGAGGTCGACGTTCTCATCGGGGCTCTTCCGCACGGCGTGCGCAATCGCGTCATAGGCCATGCGCGGACACACCGCGTCGGCCCCGAACGCGAGCAGGGCGGCAAGGGCGTGCTCATCGCGGGCGTCACCGGTGTCGACCACGATGCTCGTGCGCATGCGGAGACCGGCGCGAGCGAGGTGGTGATGTACGGCGCTGACGGCGAGCAGGGTAGGCAGCGTCGCATGTGAGTCGTCGACGCCACTGTCGCTGAGCACGAGGCAGCTCACGCCGGCGCGGGCCGCAGCTCGCGTGCGCGCGACGAGGGCGTCCAGCGCCCAGGCGAATCCCGCCGTCCCCGAAGCGGCGGAGAAGGAGAGATCGTATCGGCATGCGTGCCATCCCGGCTGCGACCACCGCAGGATGGCGTCGACATCGACAGGCTCGAGGATGGGATCGTCGAGATAGACGTGCGGTCCGGGAAGCGGCCCTTCCGTGAGGAGCGGCGCGGCGGGCCCGAGCCGTACGTCCAGCGACATCACGAGCGATTCGCGCAGCGAATCGATCGCCGGGTTCGTCACCTGCGCGAATCGCTGGCGGAAGTACGAGAACAGCGACCGGTTGGCCGACGACAGCACCGCGAGCGGCGAGTCGTCGCCCATGGAGCCGAGCGGCTCGATCCCTTCCTTGTACATCGGGCCGAGGATGAGCAGGAGCTCTTCACGCGTGACGCCCATGGCCCGCAGTGCTCGCACGTCGGCGACCGCGGCCGGCGCAGGCGCCTCCGACGAGGAGCGCGTCATACGGCCGGTGCGCACCTGCGCGAGCGTGGCGCGACCTTCGGTCAGCCATTGGGCGTATGGCCGGCGGGCCGCGAGCGACTCGTGGACCATGACGCGGTCCAGGATGCGGTGCGCCTCGAGGTCCACCACCATCAGGTCGCCGGGCCCCAGCCGGCCACGCGTGACGACTTCCTCCTCGGCGACATCCAGCACGCCGACCTCGGACGACACGAGCACGAGACCGCCGGCGGTGACGAGGTAGCGCGCTGGACGCAGTCCATTGCGGTCGAGAGCCGCACCGACGACACGGCCGTCCGTGAACACGACGAGCGCCGGTCCGTCCCACGGCTCCATCACCGACGCCTGATAGTCGAGAAAGGCGCGAACACGGGGCGAGATCTGGTCGTCGTGCTCCCATGCCGGCGGCATGAGCAGCGTCATGCCGTGCGCGACGCCACGACCCGCGGCCGTGAGGGTGGCGAGCGCGTCATCCAGTGATGCGGAGTCACTCGTGCCGGCACGCGGAATGGATGCGCCGAGTCGATCGTGGCCGATCGCGAACGCATCGATCTGCGGAGCGCGTGCTTCCATCCAGCGGCGATTGCCGTCGACCGTGTTGATCTCTCCGTTGTGCGCGATGAGCCGGAACGGCTGCGTCATGCTCCACGACGGCGCGGTGTTCGTGCTGAACCGCTGGTGGAAAAGCGCGAACGCGGTCTCGTACTCCGGGTGCCGCAGATCGGGGAAGCAGGCGGCGAGGTCGACCGCGCGCACCAGCGCCTTGTAGACGATGGTGCGATGGCTCAGCGACGCGATGTAGAGCTCGTGCATGCCCGCCGCGGCGGCGCGCGCCTCGATGCTCCGGCGCGCGGCCACGAGCTGGGCCTCGAACGCCTCCCACGACAGCCGTGGCGGCCGCGACACGAGCGCATGCGCGATGGTGGGCCGCGACCGGCGCGCCTTGTCACCCAACGGACTCTCGTCCACGGGGACGGCGCGCCAGCGTGCGCCGGGCATGTCGTGCTCGGTGAGGACGGTCTGGACGAGCGCACGCGCCGCCGAGCGGGCGATCGCGTCGCGCGGCAGGAACACGAGTCCTACAGCGAGCGTGCCGGCCGTGCACGGCAACCCGAGCGCCTCGACCTCGGGACGCAGCACGGCGAACGGAATCTGCGTCGTGATGCCTGCGCCGTCCCCGGTGCGACCATCCGCGTCGACGGCGCCACGGTGGGCCATGCGCGCGAGCGCGCCCAACGCCTGCTGCAGCAGCGCCCGACTCGGCCGGCCCTGCATGTCCGCGAGCAACCCGACACCACACGCGTCGCGTACTGATTCACCCCATGCGGGGGCGTCCACCTCATCGATCATCGCCATCGCGCCACTCTCCTCTCACGCGACGATGGCGAGAAAGGGCTTATGCGTCAAACACAATTAACGCATACTTGCCATGCAGAATGCGCATATCTCTCCATGTGCATTTGTAGCGCAAACGGGCAAATTGGCTGGGAGCGATCATGGATGTTCGGCAGCTCGAGATGTTCCGCGCCGTAGCCGAGGAGGCGTCGTTCACGCGTGCGGCGCGGCGGCTCAACGTGTCCCAGTCGGCGGTGAGCCGGCAGCTGCAGCTCCTCGAAGCCGAGGTGGGTGGCCCGCTGCTCCATCGCTCGCCGAAGGGCATCACGCTCACGGCGGAGGGTGAGCTGCTGCTCCGCACGGCCAATCGCGTTCATCGCGACATCCGCGAGGCCATGTGGGAGATCTCCGAGACGCAGAAGCTCAAGCGGGGCCGGCTCAGCATCGCGGGTGGGATGACCGCCTGCATGTACGTGCTGCCGAAGCTCCTCAAGCGCTTCCGCGCGCTGCACAAGGACGTGGACCTCGTGGTGACGTCGGGCAGCGCGGATTCAATCCTGGCGCTCGTCCGGAATCACCGGGTTGATCTCGCGCTGCTGACGCTGCCGATCGTGGGCCCGGATCTGGAGGTGCGCCCAGTGCTGCGCGAGGAGCTCGTGGTGGTCACGGCACGAAGGAATCCACTCACGAGAACTCATCTGATCGACGCGCGCAGCCTCGCGCGTCATCCGCTCGTGCTGTTCGAGCAGGGCTCCAACACGCGGCGCGTGATCGACCAATTCTTTCTCACGCAGCAGATCCAGATGAACGTGGCCATGGAGACGGAGAGCGTGGAGATCATCAAGGCCATGGTGGCGAGCGGCCTGGGCATCACGCTCATTCCGTACGCCGCGATCATCGCCGACATGCGGGGCAAGCGCTTCGGGTGGGCACGCGTGCGCGGAATGCGACTGCACCGCGAGTCGGGCTGGGTGTATCTGCGCTCGGATCACGACCCGCGGCCGATCACCGAAGTGCTGCGCGTGTTCGAGGAGATGCGGCCGGAGTTCGGGGGGAATCCGCCGGGACGGTGAGGCGGTGAGACGGTGAGCTCACGCTCTCACGGTTTCAGAAGCAGGTACGGATTCACCGGCGCTCCCTTCCACCACTGCTTCACGTCGCTCGAGCGGGCGATGGCGAAATGCAGATGCGGAACGGCCGGCGCGGCGTTGCCGGTGGTGCCCACGACGCCGATCTGCTGGCCGCGGCGTAACGGCTGGCCCTCGGCCAGGCCCGGTTGATAGGCGTCGAGATGGCCGTACATCAGGATGAAGCGCTCGGTGGAGTCGGTCGCGTACACCATCAGGCCACCGGGCTTGCTGTTGAAGAGCTTCAGCACGCGCCCGCTCGTCGCGGACAGCACAGGTGTGCCGCGCGGGGCAGGGATGTCCAGGGCTTCGTGCCTGCGCGAGCCGCCGCGCACTTCGTCATAGCTGTCGTACAGGGCGCTGGCGGCGGCGCCGGGGAGCGGGACCATCATCTCGCGGCGCAGCGTGGCGAGGTCTGCATCGGTGGGTATCGCCGACGGCGCCGAGTCGACCACGACGAATGCATATGCGGTGTCCGCGCGCAACGCCTGCACGATCTCCTCGGGTCCAGTCGTGCCGCGCAACGTGATGGCGCTGTCCGGGCCGAACGATCCGCGCACCCGGGCCGGCGTGGCGACGGCGGCAACCGTGCCACCCGCGCTATCGGTCGTCCCCTTCTCGGGCGCACGCTCCTGGATGTCCACACAGGAGCTCGTGAGCGTTGCGGCGGCGATCAGGGCAGCCGCTCCAGCGCGGCGGCAAAGAGCAGGCTGGGGAGTCATGGCGCCTGCATGCGCAAGTCCGGTGCCGATATGGTCGAGTTCGATGCGTCAGTGCAGCGGTGGAAGAGGCGGCAACGCCGCCAGGAACTCGGCGAACGGCGACTTCCAGACCGCGGCGATGGTGTGGGTGCCATGGCCGCGCGTCTGTGCGGTGATCGGCAGGAGGACGAAGCGCCCGCGCTTCACGCGCGGAACGAGGCGCTCCATGATGCCGAGCTCCGGTGGATTCACCTGGTCGTCGGCCGAGTTGATGGCGAGCAGGGGCGCGGTGATGCGGCCGAGCATGGGCTCGGGATCGTAGTCGCGGGATGCGTCGAAGGCGTACAGCATGTCGTTCGCGTCCGTGGTGCGCGCGCGGCTGTCGAGCCAGGCCGTGATCGCGCTGTCCGCCGCGTCGCGTGACGGCGCGTCGTGCTGCTGCACGAGTGGGGCGCTGGTCATGACCCACAGCATCTGCAACGCGGCGCGCAGCCCGCGCGGCGGGGTCGTGTACTCGCCGTCGCGCCACTCGGGATCGGTGCGGATGTCGTCCATCAGCAGCCGGCGCATCATCCGATTCCGGCCCGCGATCGCC